>JBKQVI010000407.1:0-11479 GCA_052139985.1 Terriglobia bacterium | reverse complement strand
CGTTGCTGAGGGGCGCCACGCCGCTCAACCAAAAGCTGCCACCGGACCGGGCGAAGTGTGCCCCCCTCCCACGAGTAAGGGCCAACTGCGCCGCCCTCGCGCCCTCGACGGCCCCGGGCAAGTTCATTCTTATCGTGGCTAACGCAAAATTACCAAGTTCGAGTCGAACCCATCTACTTACGGACGGATTACGGCCGCATGGCAGAGCGGCCCCGCGCTCACGGGCGTGGCAAGCAGCGATGGTTTGCGCGACATCCCAGACGTCTCGCTATCGGCGGCGGGCAATTCGACCACGGGTAGCGCCTATGCCATTTGCGTGTCAGATTTGAACACCAAGGAGGCGCCCTGCGTAAGTCCAGGGAAACCTCCAGTGTTCCGGTACGGTGGTGGCACTTCGGCATCTGCTCCCGCTTTCGCCGGCATCATGGCGATGGTCAACCAGTACATGCTCGCACAGGGCGACGTTGGCCGCCAAGGTAACGCCAACTACGTACTTTACCCTCTGGCGTCCCAGCAAGTGAATGCAGGCTTGCAATCGCAATGCGCTTCAACCGCCGTAACCAGCGGTAATGCTTGCATATTTTACGACATTACCGAGGGCAACATTTCCGTTCCGTGCGTGGCAGGTTCGCCGAACTGCAGCACTTCCACGGTTGGAACTATTGGCGTTCTGGTGGACGCCAACAGCAACCCCGCCTGGAGCGCCGGCCCCGGATACGACTTGGCAACCGGGCTTGGTAGCATCAACGTCACCAATCTGGTGCATAACTGGCCCGCTGTGGTGGGCACGTTCGAACCCACCGCAACCACGTTGCAGATTTGTTCGGGTACGCCACAGGTGTGCGTCTCCGGCGCTGCCGACGCGAACCTTGCCCTCACCCATGGGGCCTCGGCAATCGTAAGCGTTGCCGTTTCGCCCACGCCGCCAGGCGGTGGAACGCCTACGGGGGATGCCGCCCTCATTGGCAGGCCTAGCACGCTGAGCAATAACGGCGGAGGCCTAAGCACAGGCGCAATTCAGTTTGGCGACTCCAAATACAATGGCATCATCACCTTGTCGGGCGGCAAGGGCAGCCTTACCACCGCTCAACTCGTCGGCGGGTCCTATCAGGTCACAGCCCATTACACCGGGAACAGAACCTTTGGCGCCAGTGACTCCCTCCCGGTGAACCTCACTGTCTCACCAGAAAGCAGTTACACCTCGCTGATGTTGCTGTCGACGCTTGCGAACCAGGGCTTTGCAACTCTGGCGAGTGGGCAAACGATCCCTTACGGCACTCCCGTGCTCGTCCGCGTCAACGTCACAGGGACAGGCCAGGGCCCAGACGCACCCGCCACTGGCCAACTAGTGGTTACCGATAACGGCAAGGCCCTGGACGGCGGGACGTTCACTCTTAATGACGAAGGGTATGCCGAAGTCCAAACCGGCTTGGGCTCCGTCCCCCCCCCTCGCCGTGGGGCAACATAATTTTGCGGCAAGCTATGGAGGGGACAATGGCTATTCCAGTAGCCAAACCGGCGCAGCCACCACCCTGACGGTGTCCCCGGCAAGCACCGCTCTTGCCGTAAGCGCAAGCCCTGCGACGGCATTAGCGGGAAAGACGGTGGCTCTTACGGCCACCGTCACGACCCCGACGGGTACGGTGGGCGGCGTCGGCATAGCGCCCACGGGAACTGTGACCTTTTTTGCCGATGGCGCGCCAATTTCAGGCCAGCCGATCTACACCCCCACCCCGGGCGTGCAGGCCGGCTACAACATGGCGGAAAACGCCGCCACCTTGGTGGCGGCGTTAGGTTACAGTGCCGTCTCGAACGCAACTATCACGGCCAGCTATAGCGGCGACGCAAACTACATGCCTTCCAACTACACAACTTCGCCGGCGACCGACTCCGTGGCCCTTACCGTCGCTCCCTACCTGATCACGGCGACGAATACTTCGACTTCAAATCCCGTCCTTATTCCGGCCCCGGGCCAACAGGGCGTTGAAACCCTGACAGTTCAACTTGGCTCCGGCGTCAATAGCCTGGCGCTGGCCTGCTCGGTGGGACCCGCCACCGCAAATGGCGCCCCCGCCTGCAGCTTTTCAAGTAACACCATCACCAAGAGTGGCGCCACCACCAAGCTGTATCTCAATACCGTGGCGCCCTCAAGCGCAGTTTCCCGGCCCTATACGCCTTTTATCCTTTTAAGCGGGCCGCAGAGTCTTCCGATGGCAGCGATGCTGGCAGTCATTCTCTTGGTTGTCGTAGCGCTTTGCCGGCTGAGAGACGTTTGGCTGCTTGCCTCCGTCCTTCTCCTAGTCGCACTCTGCTCTACATGCGGAACGACAAGCACCACCCAGCCGGCAGGCGAAGCGTCCACAGTCGGCACGGCACCAGGCGTCTACACCGTGACCGTATATGGGCCACAAAGCGGCCCAGCGCCTGTTGCGGTGTACTTTCAAATTGAATAAACAGGTCCCAGATGTAAAGGACATCTCATTCAGAGTAGTGTTCAGTGGCAGAAACGTCGTGATACGAGTTGGACAATGGGAGGGTGAATGCCAAACAAAAGCACAATTAGTCTTCTATGGCTAGGCTTGGCGTTTCTTGGTTTGTCCGCCTCATCGTATGGCCAGGGAGAATCGATCCGTATCGCTAATATTCCTTTGGCTATGCAGCAAAATGATCACTTCCGGCCCGAATACACAATTAGCATGCGCGGCGAGGAAGCCTCGGCGAAGTCGAGCACGCTCGACATATGCGTGGTGGCCAATGGCGTTGTGAAATTCCAGGCGACCGGGCTTTGCACATTGACGGCACAACTTAAAGGTGTTCCGGATGGGATGCCCCAATCCTTCCTGGTTGTGGACAAGATATGTAGCGCGGTTGTTGTAAACGGCGATTGCACGATTCCGGTTGACCGAGAGAAGGCATTTGCTCCACCGGCCATACAGGCTCGCTCCGGTGCAACAATCACAATCGCGGTATTCAATCCAAGGCCGTTCGATAACGTGTCAATTACCTCCCAAGGCACAAAGTTGATCAGCCCTCCCGATGTTTCTCAGGCTATTGAGCAGGCACTCTTACCCAGTGTGTCAAAAACCGGTGGCAACTTGGAGCTTAAAGCGATCTTTCCATCTGCAATCCCTGACATATCGAATAGGCTAGCAAGTCTTGAAGCAGGACAAAAGGACTTAAGTTCGGACATGAAGGAACTCAACGGTGATCTCAAAGACGTCAACGCCCTTTTGAAAGAGGTTCAGGGGCCTCCCCCGACGAGCAAGGTGCCGAAGTATAGTGAAATACATGCCAACCCATGGGATCCTAAAGATTTCAAAATGTGGCGGGCAACAATTCTTTGTGAGCTTGCGGGGGACGCATATGACGACGCGGCTCCCCGGTGCCCTGAGGGTGGACTTATTGGTACACAGAAAGCGCAACTGTGGGCAGTTCAACTCAAAAGCTATGATGCCGAAATTGAAGCATTGTCTAAATTGATTAACCAAGCGCCCCCCTGCCCGTCGACCGGAATAAGGCGGACGATAACGTTCGATTCCAAAACATCTCGACCAACGAAGCGATACTTAATTCGGGTCTCAAATCTATCCAGAGCCAACTAACGGCCTTGCTGCAAACCGCTGTGGTGATTGAGAACCAACCCAATCCGTCGCCCACCAAGTTGAAGACTATTCCAGATCCAGCGCCGCACAATTTCTTCTATAGACAAACAACTTATGCCGTTGGGGTTACAAACAAGTTAGCAGCTAAAAGCGCTACCAATCCTAACACCCCACAGCCGCCGTTGGTGACGGTAATTATCGATTTCGGATCAAGTAAGTGGGAGGCGTTTAGTGGAGCGGTTGTTCCGCTGCTTGGCAACCGCTCTTTCGCGGAATCTCCTGTCATTGTCAACGGCTTTAAGGTAAACACGCAAATCATGGAAACCAAAACGTATCCCGTGGTGGTGCCGTTCGCGTCGGCCAACTACCGGATCTGGGAGTCGGCACACCAGGGGCGACGTTGGGGCCTGTATGGAACGTGTGGACTCGGAGTGAATCCAAGCCCGGGAACTTTAGATTTAGGTGCAGGAATTTCAATTTCCTATCGCAGCCTCGTCGTCTCCCCACTGGTAAATTGGTCGCGTGATGTTCGTCTTACCCAGGGATTGTACGCAGGCGAATTATTGGGCGTGTCTAATCCTCCCACTCAGACCACGCAGCAATACTGGCACTGCGTATTTGGACTAGCCATCAGCATAAGGGCTTCGAATCTCATCGCGAGTAAATCCAGCAACAAGTCGAGTGGGAATTAGGCCTCGAAGAATTGAACTGGGCAATGAAGGCGTGCAATTTCGGAAGGCTGACGCAGGTTTATAACTCGCTTGTGATCGGGAGCTGGATTCGGACAACTCCGCATTCTGAATCCAGGGCAGACCCAGGAGGTCTGCCGTTTGGCAAGCTTTGCCATTACTTCAGGATTCATAATGCCAATCCACAAAAGCCCTGTTCTTAAGAATGGAGGGTACTGGGCCGAAGCCCCGCCCTTCGGTTGAAGTCAAAGCGATGCCTCCCTTGCGGAATGCCAGCAAGATTTTGGAGCCGATAAAAATGCACAAATTTTCTGCCAAAGCCGGAACCGGCTTAATCATCTTCCTGGCATGCTGTCAGTGTGAAGCGCAGACTTCCCCAGATAGCGGCACAAAAACGATCCCATCGACGACGGAAGCCATCTGCCCACCCAATTCCTCCCCGATAACCCTGGCGGAGCATTTTGCGTGCTTCAACGATTCGTTTTGGAGCTGGAAGACGGTGCTCGAACCCGCCGTTACCGCCGGGATGGGCCAATGGACCGGGACGAACGGTTTTGCGAACAATTGGAGTGGTTTCGAAGCTCACTACGGCGCAAATCTAGCTGGCGATATCACCGGAACATTCTTCGGCAATTTCTTGATGCCGTCCATATTCCATGAGGACTCGCGATATCAACCGATAGGGCATGCCGCACAATGGTATGATCGCCTTGAACACGTTGGGGCACATCTCATCCACACTCGATCAGACCATTTTTTCAACTTCTCGGGGGTTACCTCCTTTGCCGTAAGCGCGGGTTTGTCCGATTTGTACGAGCCCAAGGCCCAAAGGACAGTTGGTCTAACGGCTGAGCGCTTTGGGCTTAGCGCCGTTGGCTATTTTGCTGGCGACGCCTTTACCGAGTTTGAGCCTGACATCGATCGGCTCTGGAATTGTACCAAGAAAATGAACTTTGGCCCGTGTAAAATTCCCAAGGTGGTCCCCGTTCCACCCGATTCCACGATTGACCCTGGCGCATTCTCCGGTAAGCAACAAGATCTGGCAAAGGGCTATCTGTGCCGCGGCCAAACCTGCGATGAGGCAACTTTTTCCCAGCAGCGGGAAGGCCTCACCTTTTCCCAGCGATTGGAGTTTGCCGGGGCCACACAAGGCCTGGCAAATTGGTGCGAGAAGCCCACTTGCCAGCCTGGCCTGGAACCCGTCGAAAAAGTGAACGCCATTCATGGTCAGGGTGAGGATAAAACCTCACCCTCAGCGGACCAATTTTATCTTGCCGTGAACTGGACGGAGGGAAGTGAGCAAGTTTTCAAAAGTACGCCGGATTGGTCGGTGCATTGGGCGGTGCTGCATGATGGTATGCACGGCTATAGCGAGAACAGAAATGGCGACCCTTTTCTCGGCATCGTAGCACTGTTTGATCAAACGGAGCCGGTCGGACAGTATCATATTGGCTTCCGGAGCATCTTCGACCATTACGTGGCTGCCAATGCCGACATCTCACAGAATTACGCCCTTTACTGTGAATGGTATGGCGCCATTAAAGGGTTTTCCTTTCCTTGCCCTGACGAGAAACGGAACGTCCGCGCACTTCAGCTTACCGACAACTTCGTCCAGCATCCCACTCGCCATGAGAAAGCGCCAAACTCCGCAGAACCTGTTGCCAGCGAGTCAGAGTTCCGGTCCACCGTGGTTGATTTCCTGACGGAGTGGTATCTCGATCACGGCGGTTATCCGAGCCTGAAGAAATACATCGCCAAAGACCATGCATTTGCATATTCGGCCATCAAATGGGAGATACATACGAAGGCTTGGCACTACAAAACTTCGCACGGGGCCTGGCAGGACATCTTCACCCAAGCCTTCCAACCACCCGGGCAACCCCCAAAACAATTGGATCAGGCAATCAAATTTGACAGGCCGGTAGCAGCCGGTGCAACGCCAATAGGCGCCAAGGCAGCAGCCGGCATTCCATTGCCCGACTGGCGTGCAAACGCCGGCCTCGGCCCAAGCCCTCAGGATCCAACAAAAAACCTTTACGGTTTCTTTGATTCACGGTCCACGCCGCAGGGGACATTCTTTCCCAAGCCCAAACCTACCGGACCTTTTTTGGCTTCAACCCGCATTCCCAACTTTAGCCCACGTGCCCAATATCTCGATCACCTTCGCCAGCAATACAACGGCCGGCTGAAAGTTATAGTCTATTCAGTCTTCGGTGACGGCTTGGTGCATGAGGGTGTGGTACTTTATTGGATATCAGAACACCAGAAATGGAGGCTTGCCGCCTTTCAGGGCACCGATTGAAACCCACTCTGCGGTCTCGGCGAACGCTAGTGCCCAGCGCTTAGCCACGGTCAGCGTTTTTCTGAGGGCGGACTTCTTCCTAAGCTCACGAACCCACGGTCAATTCAAAATGCGAATTGCTAGTGGCTGCCCGCTCCCCACGTTTTGAAATCAGAGTTGGAGGCGAATGATGCGGTCGATGTTACGGTCCGTTTTGATGGCGACAAGTCTCCTCTTGCTGACATTCATGACATCGGCCGTCCGACCGGGTGTCGGCCCGAGCGAGTCCATCGAGAATCAATGGAAAGAATATGACGACGCGGTAATTGACGCAGCTATCTACAAGAGAGGGAATCTGCACGCCCTACATCCGTTGAAATTTGACAGCGCCACCATGACCGAAACCGTGGTCACATTGACGAACTACGATTACTCCATGGGCATGCAAAGCGTCCCCCTCTATCTTTGGGTGACCGCCGTGCCGGAAGTTCAGCAAGAGTGCAGAGCTTTCGGCGAATCTGACCTCGAGCTGAGACTGAAACAATTACTGGGCCTTCAGCCCGATGCGCCGAACGTGAAGTATTTCGTAACCCTGCACGTGGGAAGCGGTGACATCTTCCGGCCTGCGACAAATCCGATCACGACAACAGAGTGGCCGTGCGACAACCCAAAGAACGATGATTACTGTGGTGAGGCTTTCCCGAACTGGGTTCACGATGATTACAAGGCGTGGATAGGACACCAGATGCTTACTTCATATGTGTTGTCAACGGTTCATGACCTCTCCTATAGCTATCCTTGGACCAGACTGGGATACACTTATGATTGGAATAAGGGAGCGGCTGAACAGCATTATGGAGCGTCTGAATACGTGATCCGTCCGGGCGCGGTCGTCGATGTTATCAGCAAGACCCCGTATGCCACTTACTGCGGACGGAACTAGTGCTGAGTTGCATTAATAAGCGCCGCTATTCTTGCCCTTGGAAGGACCTCAGTCCGGTTCTCCGAAGGGGACACTGGCCTTTGGCCCTGCTTCCCCGAAGGGGATCAATGTCGTTCTGCCCTGGTTCCCCGAAGGGGATCAATACCATTAGCCGTAGGTGAAACCCACGGACCAGCGCCGCCACAAAATCCCCGCCGACCCCGAAGGGGTCGAACCTCTTGCCTGCCAACCTGCCGCCCAACCACATTCAACCCCTTCGGGGTTGGTCAATCGTCGCCGGCATCGTTAACCGTAGGTTTTACCTACGGCTAATGACATTGTTCCCCTTCGGGGAACCCGTGGTTACCCCGCCTTCTACGACCGTCCTCGGGAACCCACACGGAGATCCATTCCCGATATCTCATCGTAGACCGCGAGCGTCGCTTCGGCGGTGCGGCGCCAGGTGAATTCGCCGGCTCGGGCGAGTCCCTTTTGGATGCAGTCCGCTCGCAGGGCTGAATCCTCAACCGCCTGCACGACTTTCCTGGCAATGTCCGCGGGGTTGTGCGGGTCCACGTACAGGGCCGCGGCGCCGCCGACTTCCGGCATGGACGAAACGTTTGAGGTCACGACGGGCACGCCGGCCGCCATCGCCTCCAGTACGGGAATTCCGAAGCCCTCCTCCAAGGAAGGAAAAAGAAACACGCTCGCGGCTTGGTAGAGGCCGGCCAGTTCTGCGTCGTCGATGTATCCGAGCAGTTTTACGCGATCGCCCAGAGATTCCGCGCGGATGAATTCATGAATGGCTTCGCTGCCGTAGCCATCGCCTCCGGAAAGGACCAGCTTGTAATTTGCCGGAAGCGTCTTCAGCGCCTTCAGCATGTTGAGCGTGTTTTTGCGGGTCTGCATTACTCCCACGCTCAAAACCATTTCGCCCTCGCCGCCGAGGATGCGAGTGCGCTCACGCAGGCGTTCAGCGGGCGACAGGACAACCGCCGGGGGATCGACGCCCAGCGGAATCACGCGGATGATCTCGGGCGGAACGTGCGCGTGCGAAATCAGCAGCCTTTCCGTAGCGTGCGAGGCCGTGATGACGCGGGCGGCCCTTCCCACAGCTTGCAAGAGAAGGTCAGAGAATTTCTTGCGGAAGTCCGCGGTGGAATAGTTGTCACCGGTCATGGGAAAGATATCGAAGACCGTCACAACCTCATGGCGGAAGTGGAAAGCCGGCGGGCGCTGCGCGAGACTGTGAAAAAGCTGCGCCTGCCACGGCAGCCAGAACGTGAGCGGCTCCTGGTACACGGTCACGGAATATCGCGCCCGCGCGCCGGGAACCGATCCCGGCCGCAGAAAGTGCCGGTGCCGGCCCAGGCGCGACAGGCGGTAGCAAACCAGAAACCGGTGCGGCGTATCGAGGGTGAGCAGCGTTTCGATGAGGCGGCGCGAATATACGCCAATGCCGGTAAGCTGCGGGTCGGCGCTATAAGTCGCATCAATTGCAATCGTGGCCATCGTTCGAGTGAATCCTCCTCCGCCTGGGAGGTTCTCTCCAGAATCCTAACGTGAAAAGGGAGGGATGTCGAATCGCAGAACAATCTGGTCGTGGTTTCATTTGCTGTGGCACGGCCATCCTGGCCGTGACCTTTCACAGGCGGGACACCCGTGCCTGGAGTTTCTACATTTGCGACGACCGCAAATGTTGCAAAGGGAGATCAAGTTTAGTATGAGTTCCCAGCCCTCGCCCCCTTGGGGGAGAGGCGGGCATCCGGCGTTGTCATCAGCCGGGGACCGCCGGGTGAGGGGGGCAGGGCTGTGAATACTCCGCATGCCTATCATCATGTCACGCACCCTCGCGCCCACGGCAGGTCGATGGAGAGACCACTGCGCTTCGTCCTACGACAACAAAAAGGGCAGCAGTTTCCCGGCGCCCTGGTTCTTCGGGGGCGCAGTCGTTCGTCCAAGAAGAGGGGAGTCTGGTGGTTGCTACGGGAGGCTCTGGGTTGAGCACGCTCGGTATTGGACCCCCTCACCCGTCCCGCCCCCGCTGGTGAAAGCGCGGGTTGCGGTCCACCCTCTCCCCCAAGGGGGGCGAGGGCCGGGATTTTTTCCGTGGGGGTGTTTTGAAATGTAGAAACTCCAGGCCGCGGACCTACAGAACAGGTCCGCGCTACACCCGCTTAAGCTTTCCGGCTGTTGCTGTCTGCCCACTGCCCTAAAGAGGCGCGCGGGTTACGGTGAGGCGTTGATCGAGAGGCTGGCGGTTGACCTGACGGCCAGGTTTAGGCGCGGGTTCTCGCCAACTAATCTCAAGCAGATGCGGGAGTTCTACCTGGCCTGGCCGATTCGTCAGACACTGTCTGACGAATATGGAGGGCGAACGGTTCGCGGTGTAAAGCCCGAGAAAAGTCAGACGCTGTCTGACGAATTGGAGGCGGGCCCGACCCACGAGAATCTCCAGACGGTGTCTGGAAAATCGAGCCCTCCCGAAATTAATGCCTTTCCGCGATTTCCTCTCCCGTGGTCCCACTACGTTCGCCTACTCTCTGTTAAAGATGCCCAAGCCCGCACGTTCTACGAAGCTGAGGCTCTACGAGGCGGCTGGTCCGTGCGCCAGCTTGACCGGCAGATTTCGACACTTTTTTACGAACGCACTGCGCTCTCGCGAAATAAGGCTGCCCTGCTGCGCAAGGGGCAGCGCGAGCGGCCGGGGGACCGCGTCACTCCACCGGCCAGATGAACCTGTATCTCAATTATGCCCGGGAGCATTGGACACACGCCGGAGAGAACCCGCCGGTGGAACTCATCCTCTGCGCCAAAGGGGATGAAGCGGTCGCGCATTACGCTCTCGGGAACCTGCGTAATAAAGTGCTTGCCGCTGAATACCGGTTGGCCTTGCCGGCCGAGAAACAGCTCGCCGAGGAACTCGAAAAAACTCAAAAGGCCCTCGAAGCATTTTACGGGCGCCGCGAAACCTGATGACCCGTTCGCCGCGCCTGTCTCGGAAACCAGCGCGTTTGCGTGTCCGCGGTCCACGCCGTTCTTTAACTCCCCGCCAATCAGGCGCAAAATAGGCCAAAAACCACTGAAGACGGGAAGGTGGCTATTCGCCACTGACCTCTTCTCTTTCCAATGGATTCAAAAAATTTCGAAATGGACAAGAATCGCAGAGTTGGGACTTGAAATCCCTCGGTCCGCAAGGACTGTGCGGGTCCGATTCCCGCCCTCCGCACCATTTTATTCTGAGCCCCGCCCGATTTGCGCTCGTCCTTCTCACCTCGGCATTCTCTTGTTTTTTGTCACCGGTCACTCGTCATTGATGTTTAATGCGGCCCGCTAAAGCTGAGCGCATTCGGAAGTGCGGAGATTTTCTTGCGAGGAACAAAAAGCCAGACGGCTACGCCCGGCGGGTCTGGGGAAAAACTAGGCGGTCGCCGGCCAGGAAATTCAGGACCGCGCAAACCGTAATCGAGAAGACGTCCGCCAACAAGTAGTTCATGCCGCACGTAACCGCCAGCAGCGGAACCATAACCAAGTTTCCGCCGATGGACAGCACGCCATTCGCGAACTGAAAGCGCAGAAGCCGTTTCCACCATCCGGGTTTATCGTGGCGCGCGCGGTCCCGCCAAGTCCAACGCTCGTGCCAAACAAAGTTGTGGAGCACGGCAATCTCAACTGCCAGTCCCGTGGCGAGCACATAATGCAGTCCGGCCCACTCGGTGAGCGCCACCAGGGTGAAGAGTTGAACCACCACGCCAAATCCGCCGACCAAGTTGAAAACAAGCCAGCGCCGCAACTGCCCCGGAACTTCGGTCTGTGATGCCTGTCCGGCGGATCTTCCGCGTAGCAATGTGCTGAAGGTGTTGCGCACCAGCGAGATGCGGTAATTTGTGGGGCGATTTGTAGTCATGTATATATAACATTTTCCTTGACATGACAAGTTAATAGTTGTATATAGAAGTCATGTATATCGCCACCGTCCCCAACC
>JBKQVI010000406.1:0-21229 GCA_052139985.1 Terriglobia bacterium | reverse complement strand
GGGTGGTTGCTACGGGAGGCTTTGGGTTGAGCACGCTCGGTATGGGACCCCTCACCCGTCCCGCCCCCGCTGGTGAAAGCGCGGGTTGCGGTCCACCCTCTCCCCCAAGGGGGCGAGGGCTGGGATTCTTGCCTTGGGGGTGTTTTGAAATGTAGAAACTCCAGGTCTCTGCCGTCGGAAGGCTGAGCCTTTCGACGGCAGAGACGAGGTTGGTTAATGCGGTCGGTGTCGGAAAGTCGAAGACCTTCCGCAAAGCAGGCGGCGGAGCCGGAGGTTGAGTGTTTGCGATCGAATTTAATTTGGACAAGACTGAATCGCGGGGAGCGCCACTACCAGGAGCCCCACCCTGAGGCCACAGTGGAAATGGTCTTAAGGATGATCCGGAGGTCGAAGAGCATCGAGGCGTTCTGGAGGTAGTACAGGTCGTACTCGAGCTTGAGGAGGTTGTCCTCTTCGCTCGCGGCGTAGGGGCAGCGGACTTGCGCCCAGCCCGTGATTCCCGGCCGCACCAAATGGCGCAGAGAATAGATGGCGAACTTGCTTTGGAGGGCTTCGACAAACATGGGGCGCTCCGGGCGCGGGCCCACAAAACTCATCTCACCTTTAAGAACATTCCACATCTGGGGAATCTCATCGATGCGCGGTTTACGCAGCCAGCGTCCCACGCGGGTGACTCGCGGGTCGCCGCGTGAGGCCCACACCGGTCCGGTAATATCCTCTGCTTTACCCACCATGGTGCGCAGCTTGTGAACGCGGAAGGTGTGCCCGCCCATGCCCACTCGTTCCTGTGAGTAGAACACAGGGCCTCCGTCCTGAAGCTTGATCAGAACGGCGGCCATGGCGAGCAGGGGTGAAGTTAAGACCAATCCCGCAAAGGCGAGGGTGATGTCCACGAGGCGCTTGATGACCGGGAAGCTCGTATCGGTGAGCGAGCGGAAACCCTCGGCCGTAGCCACCCAGCGTTCGTCGAGATAGCGCGCGGGAAGCCGCTCAGCGAATTCGGAAAACAAGCGCGGCAGGTTCCAAACTGCTACGCCCTTCAGTCGAAGCGCGGCGGCCTTGCGCAGTGTGGAAGGGTCCACCGAATGACCCGCCAGGACGAGAAGGTCGAATTCATCTTCGCCCGGCTGGGTCCCATTGGGATCGAGGCGGTCTGGTATGTTCCCGGATTCCGCGTCCGGCTGCCAGACTTGCGTTTGTGAGAGGGGCGAGAACTCCCGGATTAATTGGCGAGCCACGTCCACGGCAGCAGGGGCGCCCATAAGGAGGATGGCCAGGTTTCGGCGACGCAGGCGTCCGAAGATCCAGAGGCGCCACCCGACGAGCAAGAAGACGAACAGGACGTTGGCGATAGCGAAGATGCCGCGGCCGAAACGAGCGTCCGGAGCAAAGTAAAAGAAGAAAGAGCAGGCAGTAACCGCAATCAGCAAGCCCAGCAGCGGCCGGCGCAGGTTCTCCGCGGAACTGGCTTCGGTTTGTACTTCGTACGATCGGCTCAAATAAAAGCTGAGAGGATAAATCATCAGGCAGAGAGTTGCCGCGGTGGCGTACCGGTCGGTGAGAGATGAGATTTCACTGAGACGGATGTAAGTGCCACCCGCCAGGGCGACAATGAGAAGAATGAGGTCTCCCCCCAGAAGGGTCAGTTTCATTTTGATGCGCAACGAGGCTTTCATCGGGCTACGGGGCTCTCCCTTAACGGTTGGCCAGACCCTTCAGCAACGTTTCGTACATATCCACCACGGCCTGAGGAGAATAGTGACGAGCCATAAAATCCGCACCGCTCCGCCCGAGGCGTTCACGCAGAGCGGCATCATGATACAAGTTTATGAGCGCCTCGCAAAAATCTTCTACATTCCCCGGCGCGGTGACGATGCCGGCGCCTGCGTCGCGCAGGAATTGCGCCAGGTCCGAGTCCCCGTCGAAACTCGCAACCACGGGACGCGCCGCGAGCAGGCAATTATATATGCGTCCGGGAAATGATGTCCTACCCACACCGGGCTTGCAGGTAAGAACGAAAACGTCGGCGGCGGCCAACATCTCGGGCAGGAACTCGCTGGGCTGCGTCGGCAAAAACTGCATGTTGACCAGATGGCGTGCGCGGGCAAGGCGAACCAGGTCTGCCTGCTTCGACCCTCCGCCGATGACCAGAAAAACGACATCGGGAATCGCGGCCAGCTTTGCCGCCGCGTCAACCAACATTTCCGTGCCGTGAGTGTACCCGATATTACCTGAATACATAATTACACAATAGTCATCAAGACTCTGGCGATGGCGAAAGGAATTCTTTCTGGGAAGGGGCGTGACCGCCGTGGTATCGACGAAATTGGGGATGATAATAACCTTCTCCCGGTCAATGCCCCGCGCCGTGATCGCTTCCGCAAAGGACTCGGTGATCACGGTGATCCGGTCACAGCTCCGATAGATGCGAGTTACGAGGCTGCCCATGGCTCGCGCCAGCCAACCCTCCCGGACTTCTTGGCTCGCGAGATATGCATCCGGGAAGAGGTCTTGGGCATTGTAAATCACAGGGCAGCGGTGGATGGCGCGCATCAGAAGGGCATTGCACCCCAGCCAAAAAGGTGGCGAGACGACGATGACGGCTTCGGTCCGCTCGGTAAACAGACCCGCAATTAAGCTGGTCAGGGTGAAGCTGGCGTAGTTGAGAAGTTTCGAAGCTTTCCCTTGGGAATACGGGAACGCCCAGCAGCGGATCACTCTCACGCCGTCGCGGATTTCACGCCGGAATGGTCGCCACCAGTAACCGGGAGGGACGCTCGGGAGTTGATAGTGGGGCGTGCCCGCGAGCACGGTCACCTGGTGCCCGCGTGCGGCGAGTTGCTGCGCCAGGCCGGTGATCACGATGGCATTGCTCGTGAATTCGGGGGCGTACTGGATGCTCAAGATCGACAGGCGCAAAGGGTTTTGTGGGCCGAGCCTCGGGAGTAGGGCTGCGGTTAGGTCCTCCTTCCCGGGAAGATGGTTTCGGTTTCGCGACTCGCGTTGCGGGGCGCCGGTGCGAGTTGCTGGATGATGCGGTACAGCTTTTCCGCACCCTGCTGCCAGGAGAATTGCGTGGCCCGGGTCACGGCGCGGCGGGAGAGATCTTCCCGAAGGGAAGGGTTCGAGACCACTTCGAATATTCTCGCAGCCATGTCGCCGGGGTCTTCACCCTCAAACAAAACCGCGGCGTCTCCACAGATGTCGCTCATCGGGCGTCGCCGGCAACATAGGATCGGCGTCCCGCAGGCAAGCGCCTCAATCAGCACCGTGCCACACGCTTCCAGCAGGGAAGGGAAGACAAAACACTCGGCGTGGCCGAATAGCAAGGGCATGTGCTGATGGGAAACATAGCCGAGAAACTTAACCCGGTCAGCACACCCTTCAGTGGCGAGCAGTTTCTTGACCTCGCCGATATACCGCGAGTCCCATACGCCGCCCGGAATCACGAGGGGCATTGAGATCTTGTCGGCCTTCGCCAGGGAGACGTAGGCTTTGGCCAGATTCAACAAATTACCGTAACCTGCCAGACGTGTCACCGACAGAATGTATGGCGGCTCGATCCCGAGATGCTCGCGCAGTAGTGCCGCCGAGCCCGGCACTGGCGGTTTGAAGCCTTCTGTCACACCGGGATAGCTGACGGTGATCTTATCCGGCGGCAGGTGAAAACGCTCGGCCAGGAATTCTTTCTCCCAGTCGGAAATAGCGATGATGCCGGGACTTCGGCGTAGCGATATCTGCATCATCATGCGCAGCAGCCAAAGCCGCGTCCGCAGGTGAAGCGAATTGGGGAATTGGCCGGCGAAGAAGGGTTCGACGTTCTGCATGATGATGATGCTGGACGCGGGCGAAAGGAGAATCGCCATGCTATGAGTGGTGTAAACAACATCGATTCGTTGCGCGCGGAGAATGCAGGGAAGGACCAGTTGCTCCCATAGGACTCGCAGCGTCCCGGACTTTGGGACCCAGCGTCGCGTGCGAATGCGGAAATTCGTCTGTTGCACGTCCAGCTCACTAGCATTCGAGGCGGGAAGAAAAAGCTCGTAGTGGTTGGAGCGGTCCAATTGCGCCAAGTGGGGGAGAAGATTTTTCAAGTAGGTAAGGCTGCCGTAGGACGTTGCCGTAAGCCCGAGAATGGCAATATTCATTATCTCGACCACTCCAGCGCAAACCCTACACGGGCTGTTACCGCTGTACCGCGAGGACCCAATACGCTTGGCTCTGTTCTCTTGCGCATGACGAGCCGGCCTCCGATTGGTTTGCTGCGAGCGGCCGCGTCGCGTCAGCGCGCGGGGCCAGAGGCCGCCGAAGCGGGGGCGTCCATGCGCGCGCACAGAACTTGCATGGCCACATGGAAAAGCATCATGTGAATGTCTTCCACCTTTTGCATGTCATGCACCGGAACGTGCACCGGCACTTGCGCTAGTCCGGCCAGCTTTCCGCCACTGAAGCCGGTCAGTCCTACCGTGATCGCGCCGTGCTGATTGGCATATTCGATGGCCTTCAAAACGTTGGGAGAATTGCCGCTGCCGGAAATGGCGATTACTACGTCGCCGGGGTGAAGAAAATTCTTGAGCTGTTCGACAAACACATCTGTGTAGGAAACATCGTTGGCATAGGCGGTCAGAGTGGCCAAGTTGTCGTTCAGGCTCATCACGCGAAAACGCTTTTCGCGGCCGTATGAAACGCCTTTGTTCAAATCGCCTGCCGCATGTGAGGCCGTACTGCCGCTCCCCCCGTTGCCCATCAGAAACACCTGGCGGCCTTCCAGGTACGCACGTTCCAGGAGCTTCAGGAATTTCTCCGCAGAGTCCGCGGGAATGGTGTCAAGCGCCTCCTTGAGGCCTTGGCAATAATCGAGGAATTGTTGCCGAATCATTCGTTGTCTCCTAGCCTGGATTATTCATCATCGAGCCAGGAAGGGCAAGCTCCGCATTGAGATTCCAGCGCGACTATGATCCTTGTTGGCGCCGGTTTGAAAGGCTGTGCTCGACTCGCCTCTTGGAGTCTGAAATGACGATCTGGAAACGGATTATTCCCTTAATACTTACCGCGGCTGCATGTGTGGCGGCTGCCACCGACCTCCAAGCCAAGGTTCGGTCCGACTCTCAGAATGGGTGGACTCTTGAAACCGGTGGCGTGGAGTACCGCCTGGTCTTGGTGGGTTGTTTACGGAAGGGCATGATCAGATCTCAATTTGCGAAAACAGATAACTCCCGATACTGACCAGCACGATGGCCACGGCCGCCAGGACCGAGAGGTCCGTCAGCAGCTCGAAGTGCGTGCGGCCGATCAGTGCGCCGCGGAGTCCATCGATTCCGTATGAGAGTGGGTCCAGATCAGTGATGAAGCCCAGCACTTTAGGCAAGTGATCGAGGGGAAACAGAGCGCCCGACAAAAAGAAAATGGGCATCACCAGGAAGTTCATGATGAGCTGAAAACCTTGCATATCCTGCAACTTTGAGCCGATTGCCGTTCCCAGGCCGCCAAAGACCATAGCGATAAGCGCCATGTAACCGAAGGCGAATGGGACCGCTGTCCAGGCGGTCGGGCGGAAACCCGCCACCAGACAAACGATTACCACCATAGTTCCTTGTATCATGGCCACGGTGACGCCGCCCAGGGTCTTCCCGATCACGATGCTGAGGCGGGGCACCGGCGCTACCAGGGTCTCCTTGAGGAAACCGAATTGCCGGTCCCAGAGCAAGCCGATACCGGAAAAGATCGAGGTAAAGAGTACGGTCATCCCTATCACCCCAGGCGCAAGGAATTGCAGGTAGTTTCCATTCCCGGACCTTTGGAACACCGGTCCCAGACCGAAGCCCAGCGCCAGAAGATAAAGGAGAGGCTGCCCCAGCGAGGCGACGATTTGTGCACGGGACCGGACGTAGCGCTTCAGTTCGCGGAGCCAGAGAATGTAGATTGCTCCCATCGCTTAGCGCCTCCACATTTTGACGAAATTCCGCATCTGGTCTACAGAGCCGGCAGACTCGTCGCGAATTGTGGTACCGGTCAGCGCCAGGAATGCATGCTCAAGCGAATCGCTCTTGGTCTTTTCTTTCAGCTCCGCCGGAGTGCCATGCGCCACAATCCTGCCGTGGTCAATGATCGCAATCCGCTGCGCCACACGATCTGCCTCGTCCATATAGTGCGTGGTCAGAAACACCGTGACACCTTCAGTTTCATTCAGGCGTTTGACGTGCGTCCACATTTGATTGCGACTCTGCGGGTCGAGTCCCAGTGTGGGTTCATCCAGGAATAGAATCTTTGGCGTATGTAGCAAGCCTCGAGCAATTTCCAGTCGCCTCTTCATCCCCCCTGAGAAACGCTTCACCGGCTCTTTGCGGCGGTCCCAGATTTCGAAGGTTTTCAGGAGTCGTTCCGTCCGCTCGATTCGCAATTTGCGCGGCACGTGGTATAGAACGCCATGGAGTTCCATGTTCTCATCCGCAGTGAGTTCCCACTCCAGGCTGGGGTCCTGGAATACGATGCCGAAGCGGCGCCGCACTTCGTGTTGTTGGCGCTGGGGGTCGAGCCCATCGATCTCAATGGAGCCGCTCGTGGGCTTGAGCAGCGTCGTCAGCATTCTGATGGTGGTGGTTTTGCCGGCGCCGTTGGGGCCCAGAAACGCGAAGATTTCGCCTTGGGGGACCTCGAAGGAAATGTCGTTGACGGCGACGAAGTCACCGAAGGTCTTGACCACGTTGCTCACTCGGATCATCGCGATGAGGCCTCCAAAGCAAGACTAAACGGTTTGGTTTAGTCCGACAAGGATTTCGTTCGGATGGGGATGGTGCTCGCTATTTCGGGTTTATTTTTTTCTGCCATTCGGTTCCGCGCGCGCCGTCAAGTTGTGTGCATTGCTGTGTCGCGTGGGTGAAGCGCCCGCTGGCAATTCAAGTGGAATTAGCTGATGCCCGCCCGTTTGCTCGCTGCGTCGGTTCCCCTCGGACAATACGGCGCTGGACAGGCACAGAATAATTTCGCAGAATATTACCGAGGCCCGAGAAGATTCTGTTACGGTGGGCGCTCGAGTTGGATGGTGCACTTTGGGATTTTCCCCGACCGCCCCGAAGGATTTGACTCCCATTGCTGACTACGTGCAAGGGAGCTTTGTTCCCCTCTCGCGTCTGATGCACGAGTGGGAGTTTCACTCCGCGCTCGCCCTGAGTCCTGCGGAAGAGCGCACCATGGTACGCGAGCCCGTGCAGGCTGTCCCGGTGGCGATGGCAAAGCGGCTGGGGAAACTGCGTTTGCTGGCGGTAGCTTACATTGCCTGCCTGGAAACCGGCGACGTTGTTAGCCGGCTGAAGCCCAATGGCGAAGCGCACACCGCCGCATGGGTGGAAACTCCGGAACGCATTAACCTGCTGCTGGCCTGCCGAGAACTGGACGCGCACGACACGGGGTTTGAACTCCTCGGCAGCGTAGCGGAACTGCTCCGCCCGCGCCTGTCCCCCTCCGAGGTATCGTCCTATAGCCAGATGTTGGAAGAGGAAATCCGCCACGGTGTACGCGGCGAAATTGATGAGGACGCCCTGCATGCGAAGCAAGCTTACCTGCCCAGCCGCACGGCACGCCGCTCGCGAACACAATTCGAGCGCTACTGCGAGGTGTCTTTCGTCAGCACCGCTGCCGAGTACATGCACGGATTGTGGCACGACGTGCAGATCCGCGTCGGGCCGGAGCACCTTCCCGTCGCGCAACTGCGCCGCCGCATGGACCTGATGGCCGAGCTTTTCCCGCCCAACCCCGGCTACCGGGTGTTTGATGAGGGCGTCGAAATAGCGGAGTGATGCTCGGCGAGGCGCCGCCTGACCTTCTTTGTTCTGCTAGACTGTTTTCTCTCAGGCGCACATACCGCGCCAGGCTCAACACGCATTCCTATCACGAACTCCAAGAGAGGCGGTTCAAACAACGTGATTGACCGAAGGAAGCTGCTCGTTTACGTGCTCCCCATCTTGTGGGCCGCGACTTTTTCCGGTTTATGCCCGGCGTCTTGCCGCGCGGCCGATTATCCTTATGCGACGAAAATCTATATCGGCCGGGATGTCGAGGTTTCGCTTTACTCTCCGACCATGTTTCGTTTTCGTATCTCTCAATTGCGGCCCAATCCTTTTCCTGAGGAATACGAAATTCCTTTCGTCATGGGAAGGTTGAAACCCTGGCCCGAAGTGACTTACCGCCGCTGGGCCGAAAACGGCTTCGACATGATTGAAACCTCAGGAATGCGCATCCGTGTAGCCAGCGACCAAAAGGCTTTTAGCGTTTGGACGGCTGATGGCTCCAAGAGAATCTTTCCGTCCGACGGTGCAATCCGCGGGATGTTCCGGGATGGCTATACTCTTTTCGATTCCGCCAGCGCCTTTGGTGAGCGCAACCTGAACAGCCGCTATGCCCATTGGTTTTACAACTTCAAAACTCGCCGCTACGTTGACACCTATCTCGCTGGCGATCTCATCCTCGACCAGTTCTTTATTTACGGCCCGGGCTACGATCGTCTCTTCCGGCAGCTCAACGACCTGGTTGGGCCCGAACCGTTGCTCCCCAAGAAGGCTTATGGATTTTTCCAAACGGAAGAGTCAGATTGCAAGGGTAGCCAAACGAAGCTCATGAATATCGCCAAAAAGCTCCGCGACCACGACATTCCCGTTGATACTCTGATCCTGGATTTGCAATGGGGCGATGGCTGCCCCGGCGAGGTGCAAAAATATTGGGGCGGACTTGACTGGGCCCCCGCATATTCGCAGCCGCTCGCTCCCCGCGACATGCTCGCCCAGCTTCACGACATGCACTTCGATGTGATGCTCATCCATCACAACGCCCCCAACTTCCCGCATCGCGCCGAAGATACTCCGAACCGGCCTGGCAACTGGACGCAGCAGACTTACGATGAGGACCTTTGGTGGCGCAAGATTCGCGAAGAGCTTTCGATTGGCGTGGACGGCCTGTGGCAGGATACCCGCCAAAACGATGTTACCGACAGTGTGATTTGGAACGGAGTTCAGAACTTCTATGGCGCTTCGCGTCGAGTGCTGTTTATGGGCAATCGCGACGCCATGAATTTGAATCCCTGGTCGCGCGATGGCGACCACATGTTGGCAACAGCCTCTTTGTTGGCTTCGCGGCGGTATCCTTTCCGCTGGACCGGCGACATCAGCACGACGTGGAACGAGCTGCGCTTCCAAATCGACGCCATTACCAATTCTCAGGGCTCCATGAAGGGCGTGAGCTATTTTACGGCCGACGCGTTTGCAAAGAACTGGCAGCACCAGGCTCGCTGGAATCAGTTCCTGGCGTTCTCCCCGGTGGCACGCTCCCACACTATGAAGCCGTGGGACGCCCACCTTGACGTGTTAACCCTCGAAAAAATCATGCGGTTCAATCCGGAAAACGTCGCGGATGCGCAGCAGTTGTCGAGCGACCCTGACCAGCAGGTGGTGGAGGCTTGGGTGGATAAGAATGCACCCGGCACAAAAACCGCTGAGAATAGCATCCGCAAATATCTGAAACTCCGCTATCGCCTGCTTCCTTATATCTACTCCACGGCTTACGAAAACTATCTGACGGGAATGCCGCTCGCCCGGCCTCTGGACATGGCATTCCCAGCGGATACTGACTGCCAACAGAACCGGTGGCCGTACCAGTACATGTTTGGCGATTCCTTCCTCGTGGCCCCGGTTTATTCCGACCTGGATTCGATGGAAATCTATCTGCCCAAAGGAAGCGACTGGATTGATTATTGGAACCATCAGGTCTACGCGGGCGGCCAGATCATCGACTACGACACATCCGATGCCGAAAAGCTTCCCCTGTTTGTTCGCGCCGGCGCTACCATTCCCATGAGGGCTGACGCGGACTGGATTCAACCCAGAGTCGCCGACGCTCAGCTTTTCTTCGACATCTACCCGTCGAATCAAGCCGCCTCATTCGCTCTCTATGAAGATGACGGTGTGACAACGGAATACCAGTCCGGCCGTTTTGCCAGAACGGTGTTTGAGGCGCGCCGGGAGCCGGACGGGGACATCACGCTTTCTCTAGGTGAATCCCATGGCGATTACGCCGGCAAGGCTGCTGACCGTACGCTTGAGATCACCGTGAATCTCGTAGACAAAACTCCTGCGTCCGTGACGAAGGATGGCCGTCTGCTGGCGAATTTAAATATTGTTGAGGCGCGCGCAGGTTCCGAGGGTTGGCGTTACGACGGACCGACGCACGCCGTAACGGTGAAAGTGACTCAACGATCCGCGGCCGCTTCCAAAATTGTAATCGCAGCGGGACACTAACGGAGAGACAAGCTTAATTCACCGCAGCGGAAGCTGGTTTGGGTGAGTCCTCTTGCAAGTGGAAGATGGTGCGCACGACGTCGATAAACTCGGAGCGGTCGGGTCGGAGTGCGGCGTGCTTGAGTTCGGTAAAGGGGGTGTGGAGAATTTTGTTCACCAATCCTTGCGTCAAGGCTTCCAGTGCCCGCTCCTGGTCCGGCGTGAGCTCGCCGAACGTCCGCCGCATGCGCTTCATTTCCGCCTGGCGAATTTCCTCCACTCGCTGCCGCAGCGAAACGATGGTGGGCACTACGTTGAGCTGTTCCTGGCGCTCGCGGAAGAGTTCGATTTCCTCGTTCAGAATCTGATCCGCCGCTTCCATGGCCTTTTGACGTTCGCACAGGTTGTGGTGGGTGACGCGTTCCAGCCCGTCAATGTTCACGAGCGTGCAGCCCGGCACTTCGCGTACCGCCGGGTCCACATCCCGGGGCACAGCGATGTCAATCAGAAAAATCGGGCGGCCATTCCGCTCTATCATCAGGCGTTGCATATCGTCGCGAGTGATAATGTAGTGCGGGCAGCCGGTGGAGCTGATTACGATGTCGGCGTCGCGCATGGCTTGCCAAATCTCGCTGAAGTGAATCGCCAGGCCGCGCAACTCCTGCGCCAGTGCGACCGCATGCGCGTGGGTGCGATTGCTGACCAACACCGTGGCGACGCCTTTTGAAACCAGGTGGCGCGCGGCCAGTTCCCCCATCTGCCCGGCGCCGACGATCATTACGGTCTTGTCCTGCAAGCCGCCAAATGCTTTTTCCGCCAACTCGACGGCAGCGGAGCTTACCGAGACCGGTGCTTCCGCCACATGGGTTTCGGTCCGCACGCGCTTAGCGGTATTGAAGACGCGATGGAAGACTGACTCCAGCGCGTTGCCGCACGTCTCCGCTTCCTTGGCCAGAAAGTACGCCTGCTTAACCTGACCCAGAATCTGGGGTTCGCCCACAATCATGGAATCCAAACCCGAGGCCACGCGGAACAAATGGCGCAACGCTTCCTCTTCGCGGTAAACGTAAAAGCTGTCTGCGAATTCATCAAAGCGCACACCGTAGTGCGATTCGGCAAACCGGCGGAAACCTGCCATGCCATCCTGCTTCTCGAAAGCCGCGAGGATGAACTCCACGCGGTTGCAGGTGGAGATGATCACTGCTTCTTCGATCTCGGGTTCGCCCTGAAGCCGGCGAAGGACTTCCGGGATGACGCGCTCACTCAAGGCAAAGCGCTCTCGAAGTTCCAGAGGCGCTTTTTTGTGGCTGATTCCCACGACAAGCAGATTCATGAGGCCTTATCCTTTACAACGGGTCTAAGGGGGTGATTAAAGGTATCTAACTCTTCCCAAACCCTTCCACGCGTTTTGAGAGGCAAGCGCGATGCCATTCCGAACTTGCGTCCAAACTGAGTAAAAATTCCACAGTGTACGTATAGGATTCAGCCTTTCTGTTCATGTAGATAGCCATCTGACCTTGTTGGCGCCATGGGGTCGAGCGTCACGAACCTCCGAATCGATTGGGTTATTTTGCGCAAAAGTGTCAGAGATTTCGCGCAAATGGTTTCCTTGCAATCACGTACACCAACTCGCGGCCTGCTAAGTTTTGCCATATCCGTACTGTACAAAAATTTTACAATGACTTCTAGGTGGTATTCAGAATGCAGCGATAGGAATTGGGTGTGTGAGGCGAAAGACATTGTGTCTGTCAATGCCCCCACACCTCATTCGAGGAGGTCCTATTTCCATGAAGCTGATTCGCACTGTTTTACTAGTCGCCTTCGCCATCGTCATGGCGTTGCCCTTTGGAATGGGCAAAGCCGAGTACGCCAAGAAAGAGGGCAAGGCTTGCACATTTTGTCATCCGGCGGGGAAGTTCAAGGAGCTCACCGACGCGGGACAGTACTACAAGGATCACAACCATTCCTTGGAAGGCTACAAAGCGCCGGAAAGCAAGTAGGTGACGCCCATCGGTCGCGAGGGTTGGGGATGGTGACCTTTCATCCTGCCATCGCGGTTCGGAGTTTAGCGAAGTGCGACGCGGGATCTCCGCAGCGGGACAATAACTGCACATTGCGGAACGGTCCACGGTGGTAGAATAGCTCGGTCTTTTTGGCGGGTGACTCCAGGGGTAAGAGAGGAATTTGCCATTGCCGGAACCCATCGGAAGCAATAGCATTCTGCACAAGCTTCGTGCTTTGGTTCGTCCTGCTGTCTTTCTAAGCCAGAATCTGATCAGCCGCGTCGGCGTAGTTCTCACCACGACGAGCGGCGTCACGCTGGTCTTTTCGTTTGCCCTGCTCATCATTGGCATCCAGCCTAACCCTTACGCGGGAATCGTGGTGTTCATGATTCTGCCCACGATTTTTGCTTTGGGATTAGTGTTGATTCCCATCGGCATCTACCGCGATTGGCGAAAGTACCGGCGATTGGGAACCCTGCCGGTGACTTACCCCACGGTTGACTTGACCCACCCCGGGGTGCGGCGAACGGCGTTGTTTATCGCCGTGATGACGGCCATCAACATCCCCATTTTCGCCATTGCCACGTATAGCGGGACGCAATTCATGGAGTCCACCCAGTTCTGCGGCCAAACCTGCCACTCGGTGATGGACCCGGAGTACACGGCTTACCAGCGATCTCCGCATGCGCGCGTCGCTTGTGTCGAGTGCCACATCGGGCCGGGAGCGCCGTGGTTTGTCCGATCCAAACTGTCCGGCAGCTATCAGGTTTTGGCCGTGACCTTCAACCTCTATCCCCGTCCGATTCCCACTCCCATTCACAATTTGCGTCCGGCGCGCGAAACGTGCGAGCAGTGCCACTGGCCCGAGCGTTTTTCCGGTGACAAACTGGTAATCAAGACGAAGTACGGCGACGACGAGAAGAATTCCTCCACCAAAACGGTCCTGCTGGTTCATATTGGCGGGCGCAACCCTGACAGCAAGCTGGTGGGAATTCATGGCCGCCACTTGGGCTTGGTGACCTACATCGCGGGAGACGCCAAGCGGCAGGAGATTCCCTGGGTGAGTTACCGCAATGCGGACGGAACGGTGACGGAGTATGCCTCTACCGACACGCCGCCGAAGCCGGACCTGGTGGCGCATGGCGAACGGCGCCGGATGGATTGCATGGATTGTCACAACCGGCCCACTCACACCTTTGACATGCCGGAAAACGCGGTGAACCGGGAAATGGCGGCCGGGCGCATCAATCCGGCGCTCCCCTTTATTCACAAGGAAGCCATTGCTCTGCTGAAGATGAATTACCGCAGCCGCATGGCGGCGGAGACCGAGTTGCCGCAAGCCTTGCGCGAATACTATCGCAAGAATTATTTCACTGTATACAATTCCCAGCGCGCCGAGATCGAGCAAGCGGCCAAGGCCGTCTTGTACATCTATGACGGAAATGTTTTCCCCGAAATGAATATAAGCTGGGGATCTTATCCGAATAATCTGGGACATAACGATTTTCCCGGCTGTTTCCGCTGCCACGACGACAATCACAAGGCCAAAGGCGGCGGCGCGATTACGCAGGATTGCAACGCCTGCCACTCGCTGCTGGCCATGGACGAGCCCGACCCCAAGATTCTGCATGAACTCGCAGGAGGGAATTAGCGTTGGGTTCGGCAAACACGATTGCTGAATTTCGCCAATAGTCGTCAGTCATCAGTCTTCAGTTCTCAGCAGCAGCGGCGCCGTCCGCAGGGCTCTTACTGAGAACTGATGACTGAAAACTGACGACTGCCTCGGTTAGTGGTAAGCTGACAGAGTACTGTGTTGGGCTTTTTTCGAAGATAAGCGAATAAACAACTTGTTCTCCCAGGAGGATTCCATGAAGTTGTTTCAAGTTCTGGTTGCACTCGCCATTCTCAGTGGCTCCATGATTTCGATCTCCACCGCCAAGCCGGCATATGCAAAGAAGGAAGGCAAGAAATGCGCCTATTGCCACACCACCGCCGGGAAGCCCGACCTTAATGACACGGGCAAGTGCTATAAGGCCAACGATCATTCGCTGGAGAAGTGCAAGGCGCCGGAAGGCCAGTAGAGGCTGTCGGGGCATCACGGCGGCACACCTAAGCTAAGCGCCTGTTCCGGTCTCGGCGTCAGCGCGACCAAGCTCTGCGCCGGTGCCGTGGGCGTGGTCCGCCAACCTCTCTCAAAAGAGATTATCTGACCGGCGCACAAGCGTCGCAGCGTGCGCGGAGGGGTGTCAGTGTGCGGTTCAGGCCGGAGAGTGCAGGAAGCAGTAGGCAGGTAGCCGGCGGAGCTGCAAGCGGAGGCGTGGCATGGCCATCCTGGCCATGCGCATCACGGGCAGGAGAAGGCGTGAAAAAATGCTATCTCCACCACTGAGGCACTGAGACACAGAGAAAAATGCCCTTTCTTTTCTAGCCTCTGCGCCTCGGTGCCTCAGTGGTGAAACGGTGTTCGACGATTTCTTCACACCTTCGGATGCCCGTGCCACGTCGCGTGTAGCGGCCAGCGGCGCTGGCCCTGGCCGAACGCCGTTCGGCCCTACGTTGCGAGGGTGCGCTATCTACTATCCGGAAATCCCAGTGTCGTCTTCGTGGGAAGAGATTCCCATATTTATGGGACATGCCCTAACTCGGAACAAGCGCACCTGCCGCGACGACCATGTAGTGCCTACCGCAGCAACGAGCAAACGGACGGTCTCGGTTCCGAATGCCCGGTTTTGCCCCTCCCAATCGTCGTACCGTTCAAAGCCGTAAATCGGGCCTGAAGACGGCGCATCGGGGCGGCTTGGCGTTAAAATTGAATGAACCAGGAAATGGAGGGCGTGAAAATGGAGACATTTCTTCCTCCCATCGAAAGACCCAAGGGGTTGATCAAGAGGCTGGCGTACTACTTTACCCGCCGGCAATTTGGCAAAGTGCTTGCGCCGCTAAGTGTGCATTCGGCCCGGCTGCCGTCGGCTTTCGGTCTGTTCTACGCGAAGATCGGCAGGCTGGATAAAAAGTTGTCGCTGCCGGCGGAGACCGCCATGCTCGTGCGCGCACAGGTGGCGCGCATCAACGTCTGCCTTTTCTGCATGGACATCGGCCGTTGGTTCACCATCCAAGCGTCGATGAATCAAGCCAAATTCGACGCGCTGGACGATTACCGCACAAGTGCTCTCTTCTCCGACGCCGAGCGCGCCGCACTGGACTATGTGACGGAGCTGACCAAGGAGAAGAAGGTCGATCCGGAAACCTTTACGCGCATGGCCCACCACTATTCCGAACGCGAAATCTGCGAGATCGTCTGGCTGGTTGCCAGCGAGCATCTGTACAACATGACCAACATCGGCCTCAACATCCACTCGGACATGCTGTGTGATATCGGCAGAAAGAAGGGGTAGGCTGGCGCTGCTTGCCGATCCCCAAGGGGGCGGCATAATCTAGCCCATGCAGGTTGCCCATAAGCGTTAACCTCAAGGTGCCGGTCATCGTCCGAAGCCGCGTAGCGGCGAGATCCTGTGGCCCACGGCGAGCCCGCCGTGGGCCAACGCGCTCCGGAAATTAGGTCTCCAGCCCCGTGGGGGGCGACATCAGGTCCATTGGTCGCCCGATGTCGCCCCTGCGGGGCTCAAACTGTTATTTGTCCTGCCGGCGTTCCCACGGCCGGCTCGCCGGCGGCTAAATGACAGCACTGCCGTCCAAATTAGAGATCCGAATTCGAATGGACTCGGCTTCGCCGCCTGCTTCGTGAAAAGTCTCTGACTTTTCGGGCCAACTCACCTGATTTTTCCCTCCTCTGCCGCCGACATGCGGACTTCCGGGGAGCCAGGGGGTGCACTTCCATGGGTAGGGCGTTACACGACCACGTGAATTGGCTTGCTGCCGCCTGAACGGTTCCTTACGCACCTCGCAGCAGGTGGCGAGGACCCGTGCTCACCTGGCGTCACTTTGCCGTCCCGAGAATCACCAGTTTTTGTAAGTTTCACGACTCTGATGGTGAACAGTCGGCGAGTACTGCTTCGTGCACGTAAAGTGCCCTTCCCAAGTCGAGGTTTCGAACTGGTTGACCTTTCGAACTAGCGCTGGAGAGACGTGATGGCGGTCGCACCGGGCTTGCACCAACGTCGTGCATTCTGACGACGATAGTGTTTGAATCCCAGCAGCTTGAGCAGAGGCAGCAATCTATCCCGCGGAATTCCGGTGGACGTTTCAATTTCTTCCAATCGGGCGCACTCGTTCTTGCGGAAGAAGGCCGCGACCCGGTCGACGTCGCGTTTCATTGCGGAAAAGGGCTGGCACCTAGACGCGGGGACCTCGGCCTTCTTCATTAGCGTCAGAATCCGAACGAGGACGGCCCGCAGTACCGCAAAGGCGGTGTTCCCAACTACGCCGCTCGCCACCGAGAGCAAGACAAACTGCTTAACGTGCTCGCTTGTGATGATGGCGAGCAGCTCACGTAGCAATAGCAAATCAGACTCATGCCGATCAGGAAGGAAATAAGCTTCATACAATTCTCCGGCAACCAAGTCCATGAATTCCTTGCGCGATATGAGAACGTCGAAGTCGTCAGCGTCCAGTTCAAGCTCGGTGGACTCCCTTTTTCCCAATTCCTGGATCACGTGCGACAAGTCACCAGAAACCTGGTCCATTACGTCATAAAACTTCCTCTCATCCATGGGTCACCATCCGATTCGGACTGGCAGACGTACACGCTCTACCGCACTTGACGGCCGCAGCAATGATTCACCAGCAGCAGTGATGACGTCTGCATCCGAAACCAGCCCCGCGCGGCGGGCTAGGTCGCGCGCTCTGGAAGAAACTGCAGCATTCGACTCTTTCAATGCACCGATAATTTCGCGCCGAGAGATGTTATTGGCTCGGTACCAATCCCAATAATACTCGCGGCGACGAAATGCATTGTAAAACGCCCCCAAAACACTGTGGGGAACTGTGGCATCGTTGACAACGACCTTTAGGGCCTTGATGTCTGTCGAACCCCGCAAGAGTTTCTCCCCTGCTGGATTGGTACGGTCGAGGCGCCACAAGTCTGCCGGGGTATTGCACTGGACGGCCCAGCAGATCCTTACCGTCGCAATGTCGATCAACTCTGGCACGTGAAAGTTGATGGAAAAGAACTCTTCTCCAATCACCTGAATGCGTCCCCCAGACCTGCATCCCCAGGCTACGGAAGTCTCTGTGTCAAGCACGGCCCTGCACGGATCAAAGACCGGGCGCCAAAACTCCGGGTGGCGTCCCAGCCCAACGCTCTTGGATAGGAGACGAAGCAGGCATGATCGGAAACCATCCCAAATCTCGATGTTGTCGCCCGAGTCGCCATTCAGCCTGAACGAGGAGAGTTCGTCAATGAGGTGTCTTCTGTCTGATGGTCCTGCCTGGCCAAAAGCCTTCGCTCGTGCCCCACTGCCAACCGGCCACTTCTTCAACTGGCAAATAGGGTCTGGGCGACTCCAGTCGGAGGAACCGTGAAGCATAATGTCACGCATCTGCCAAGCCCTGCCGATGTGGTTTTGCGGTAACCCATTCTCAGCAGACAGTACGTCAATTAACCTGAAAAGAAGAAGGAGTCGATCATTCTCGAAGACCTTCGGGATTTTAATGTCCGCCAGACCGGCATATATGACTCCAGATGAACCGTCAATTGTAAGGGGATCACCCTCTTGGATTGTTCCCCGAGGTCCATGGACTGTACTCTCTGTGTCGTCATCGAAGGACCAACCGAGTGCGGTCACGCATGGCTTCTTCATTCCACAGCAGATTACGGCGGCGTGGCTCGTCATGCCGCCGCGGAACGTCACAACGCCAGCCGAGCCCTCGATCCCGTGAATATCATCCGGCACCACTTCGGGGCGGAGCAAAATCACCGGACTTCCGGCCACAGCCAATTTAATGACTCTGGCAGCGGAGAATGCTGCGACACCTACCGCAGCGCCCGGACTTGCAGGAAGTCCATTACCTAGTTTGGAAACCTTTGAATTGATGACTATAGCTGGCTTTAGGAGTGCCCTGACTTGGTTGGGGTCGATCCGTTCGACGAGAGCCTTTCCTGTTATCTTTCCCCCGAGGAACATATCCGTCGCAATGCGAATTGCGGCGTGAGCTGTTCTCTTACCAACACGAGAATTCAGCAGATATAACTTTCCTTCCTGCACTGTGAATTCGATATCGCACATATCTTTGTAATGTGATTCGAGCTTTTCCGATAAGTCCCGGAGGTGAGGGAAAAGGTCGCTGGCTTCCATATCGGACGTGTACCCCGCCGTTCCGAACAAGAATTGTGGCAGCCATTATACGCCCGCGGGGTGGCGCAGACATCGTTTGCTTATAACTGCTCTATAAATTCACGGGTGGCGCATACATTGCCGTGTATGTATGCGACCGGAGGATCTGCGACTCGGAGCAGCGGGCGTTCAGCGCAGCCGATCCATCGCCAGGATGGAACTATCCTGAAGGTAATAGTACCTCCAACTCGACCACGGCCAGTCGCCGGGGTGGGCCACCAGACCGCGCGTCACGGGATTATTAGAGATTTTGACACAGGTTACGGAGCATGAAGTTCGCAGTGCGCTCGGAAAGCTTCTGCATGATTTGCGAGGGGTTGGCCGCCGGGCTCGGCCAGATGAGCAAGTGACAGTGCTCGGGCATCAGCACATAGCCGAAGATTTTGAAACCCAATTCTGTCCGCAGATCGCCCAGGGTCTGGACGAACTTGCGCTTGAAGCGGTCAGAGTCAAAAATGCGCGCCCGGCGATAAATGTTCTCGGTCAGGTAGTGATAGTGATTCTCTCCGTAGAAATGCCTCAGGCGTGGCACCGGCGCAGTTTACCGCAAGGGGTAAGCGTCGCATACATAAAAATCAATGTATGCGCCACCCCGTCATTGTTTGGTTTCCCCGCAACTCGCGATCACCTTGACGGTAAGTCGAAACCGTAGAAGTGCCTCACGCATTCAAGCTCCCGAGATACGGGGTTCCGGGATGTCTGGGTCTGCGCTTCTCTTCACTTGGTCGTATAACGCCCCTTGCCACCGAATTGTCTTGGACCGGGACCCCTGTACTAAGATATCGACGATGTGGTGTGAGGGATTCCGAAGCGCGGGGGACCGCCGGCCGGGGCTCTTTGCCGGGCGTGGTTTGCGCCACCGGAAATGTACAAACTCAAGCCGCCGGAAGGCTAAGCCTTCCGGCGGCGGAAATGAGGTTGATTAGTACGGGCGGTGTCGAAAAGTCGGAGACTTTTCGCGAAGCAGGCGGCGGAGTCGGAAGTTGGGTTTCTGCGACCGACTTTACTGTGGACGAGCAAGTAGCGCGGACCACCGCTTCAGTGGTCCGCGTCTCTTCCCTGGCAGACGCGACACCTTAACATTGACTCGTCCTCGTCAACGAAGAGCCGCAGACCGCAAACCCGGCGGTCTGCGCTACGGGCTCGGTGCTACCCAAATCAATGATCGCCGATGATTGCGTGGGTCTTGAGCTAAAATCCGCGCGTTCTCATCGTCGGACAAACGCACGCGGTCAAAGTCAGCCCGCGTCGGCCCTGGTGTTGGGCGGCGTCCACGCCCGCGTAGTGAGGAAGGCTTGACCACTTCCCTTACGAAATTGCCGGCACGAAAAACCGCTGACCTACAGAACGGGTCCGCGCTACACTTTGAGTTGAAGCCTTGCAGGCAGAGCGCCTCAATTGGATATTGCCACGCGCACGACCTCGTTAAAGAACCGCCGACCCGGGGGCTGGTGATACGATCTGGCCGGAGAGGATGGAAACCCGTGAATGTGGTCAAGGAGTATATCAAGTCTCACGTATCGCGTGCTTTACTTCAATCCGTCCGTCAAGTCGAAAAGGAGTTCCGCATCTATCGTCGCCACCGGTTGGGGGTAAGAGAAGCGCGTGCATTGCCGCAAGGTCTGCCGCTGAAGCTCAACCTCGGTTGTGGACCGAATCGCAAACCGGGTTGGCTGAATATCGATCTCTTTTACTCAGGCGCCGATCTTGAGCTCGATTTACGCGAGCGCTGGCCGTTCCCAGATGGCAGCGTGGCGCATATTTACAGTGAGCATGTGTTTGAGCACTTCGAATTTTACGAACAGGTGCCGCATGTGCTGTCAGAGTCGCTTCGCGTTCTTCAGACGGAAGGAGTGTTCGATGTCGGCGTACCGGACAGCGAATGGCCTCTTCGCGGGTACGGTAACCCGGATTGTGATTACTGGTCTGTTGCCTCAATATGGCATCCCAGCACCTGTGAGACTCAGCTCGACCACATTAACTACCATTTCCGCCAGGGCGAGGAGCACAAATATGCATGGGATGAGGAAACTCTGGCAAGGTCACTACAAAGATCCGGCTTCGCCAGCATAGCCCGCCGACCTTACGACGCCACCCTGGATAGTGAATCCAGGAGAATAGGGACACTCTATATGCGGGCACTCAAACCACGGACTGTCCCGTCGGCGGGCCAACGTTTCTGACGCCGTTACTCTCCGCCGAAAGCTAAACGTTTATGCCCCCGGCCCCTCGGACGGCGCGGCGACCGACGAAGAATCTCGCATTGTCCATGAAGAGGCGCGGGGCGGATGCACCGCGCAGGATGACCGCAAGCGGCTCATGATAACCGCCGCGAACGGGTTTTTCCGCGACGTATCCAGCCTCGCCGTTTCAAAACCTTGCTAATCCCTTCCTCACGTACCCCCGTCCGGCAAAATTCGGGTCGTGTCCTAATTCGGACGTAGCGCCGCCCTTTAGGGCGGCACGTGCCGGGCTCAACAGGCTGCGGAAAAAGTCGTAGCGGCGGGTTTATCCCGCCATGCTCGCGTTGCGAGGATTGAAGTTATGGCGACGTAAAGTCGCCGCTACGTGCGCCTGAGAGCGCACTTGGTTGGAGAGGTGAAAGTCCTCTCCGGGTTTAACGTAAACCTGTAACTGAAGATCACTGCGTCGTCGTGAGACGGGGTGG
>JBKQVI010000405.1:0-22180 GCA_052139985.1 Terriglobia bacterium | reverse complement strand
GCGCCACCGCCGCGGAGATTCGCGAAATATCCGCTGGAAAACAAGCTGTACCACGGCGCGATCGTCGCCGCCGGTTTATCCGTGATTGTGACGGGCGTGTTCATGATGTTCCGCGTGCGCACGATCTTCTTTCCACGCAATCCCTATTTGTTTGGCGACATGACTTGGGGCATGATGTATGTGCTCCACGGACTGGCGGGAGTGGGGCTCATTACGCTGGTCATGGTCCACGTCTACTTCGCGGTCCGGCCGGAAAAACTAGACATTACGAAGTCGATGATCTTCGGGTCGATGAAGCGCGAGTTCTATTTGAAACACTACGACCCGGAACGATGGACCATCGAGGGGCTATCCTCGTCCTCTAAGAGCGGTGGAAAGAGCACGGAGCTATAATAAACATATGTTCGACGATTTGCGGGAGCGCGGTGAAACCATCGAGGAATGTTACGAATTCATGTTGGCCTACGCGGCGCAGGGGCTTCCGAGCGACGAAGGCAGCCGGACGGGCGGACAAGTGCGCGAATTCCTGGGCCGCGCCGTCAAGGCCATGGACGGATTGGCGGAGAGTTTTGCCGCGTTGATTGAACAGGAAGGCCTCGCGCCCGCCGCAAAATACCGCGCATTTCTTGCCGTCTTAGACCGTGATGCCCGCGATTCGCTCGCTGCTCTTGAGTTGGTTTTGGCCCAACCCGTTATCAGTTCGCAGTTAATCGACAATCTCAACGCATCCATACACCTACGCGCGTTGCTCACCGACATGTTCCTGGTCGGTGAGATCATGGAGAAGCAGCAGTCGGTGGTGAAGCCGCAAGAATGAATGTAGCCGAGCTTCCCCTTATTCACCGTGCGCGCCGGGGTTTGCTGCCATTTCTTGGGATGGCCAGCGGAGCCAGTGTCGCAACCATCTATTACAATCAGCCCCTGCTGCTTGAGATCACTCGCACATTTCATGTATCTCCCAGTAGTGGAGGAGCTATCGCGGTTGCGACGCAGCTTGGGTACGCAGCCGGAATTATGTTCTTTGTTCCTCTGGGCGATGTTGTGGAGCGGCGGAAACTGATCGGGCGGCTCTTTGCGGCAGTCTCGCTGGCGCTGGTAGCAGCGGGTCTGGCGCCGTCGTTTTGGGCTCTGGTGGCTGCAAGCGTGGTCATCGGCGTCATGGCTTCCGTGACCCACATTTTGGTCCCTATCGCACCGGAGTTGGCGGAGGCTGGTGAAGACGGTCGGGCGATTGGCACGGTCATGAGCGGCCTGCTGCTTGGGGTTTTGCTGGGCCGCGTGGCTTCAGGCGCCGTGGCGGAGGCGCTTGGGTGGCGAGCGGTATTCTTGCTGGCCGCCGTTTCCACGGGAGCCTTTGTGCCGCTGCTCTGGTGGCGCATGCCCGCGATGCCTCCTCCGCGGCCGGTGCGCTATGGTGCAGCATTGCGTTCCCTGTGGGATCTGATATGCCAAGAGCCCGTGTTGCGTGAAGCTTCGACGGTGAGCTTCCTGGTGTTCGCTTCGTTCATCGCCTTCTGGACAAATCTCGCGTTCTTCCTAGGTTCGCCGCACTATCATATGGGCGCTGGCGTGGCCGGCAGCTTCGGCTTGTTAGGCGCCGGTGGAGCCGTGGTGGCCTCCCTGGCCGGCAGGCTGGCCGATCGTTACGGAACTCGGCGCACACTCACGTTCGCGCTGGGACTGTTGAGTGCGGGATATGTGCTGCTCTGGGTTTTCGGAAACCACATCGCAGGACTGATCGCAGGCGTGGTCGTCCTGGATGCCGGACAACAGGCCATGCAAATTTCCAACCAGACTCGTATCTTCGCCCTTTCTTCCACGGCGAGAAGCCGAATCAATACCGTCTATATGATTGTCTTCTTCCTGGGAGGCGCTCTGGGATCGGCACTTTCTGCCTTGGCGTGGAGCCGCTGGCAATGGAGCGGCGTCTGCGGCTGGGGGCTGATGATGTTGGCGCTCGCGTGGCTGCGGCATGGCACCGGGCAGCGTTGCCAGCCCGCCTGAAGCCGGCCTCTCAGGAACCGCTCGCGGCCTACTGCTTACCATCTACCGCTTTCCGCCCACTTTCCTAAGGCGCAGCCTCAATCTTCGCGGCGGCGCTTGACGTCGATCTGCAGGCGCTTGATTTTTTGGTTGAGCGTGGAAAGAGGGATTTTGAAGCGTTCGGCGGCTTCGGTCTGGCTCCAGTTGGTGCGGGTGAGCATGTCGAGAATAATGCGGCGCTCGCAAGTCTCCATAACCTCAAACAGGGAGCGCCCGTCAAGGCTTTCGACGGGCAGCGATCCCGCATCCCGCGCGCCATTTTGAAAGAGCTGCTCGGGCAGAAGTTCCGTTCCCAACGAGGAACCGGAGGCCAACACCACCGCACGTTCGACGGCGTTTTCAAGCTCGCGTACGTTTCCCGGCCAAGCATAGTCCATCATGACCTTCAGGGCCTCGGGTGTAAATTGCAAGCCGGTGCGGCTATTCTCAGCGGAAAATTTCCGCAGAAAATGATCGGCCAATTGGGGAATGTCTTCTTTGCGATCCCGCAGCGGCGGCAACTGGAGCGTGATGACGTTCAGACGGTAATACAAATCCTCGCGGAACCTGCCGTCCACCACCATCTTGCGCAAATCGGCATTGGTGGCGGCGAGAATGCGCACGTCCACCTTGATGTTTTCCGTACCACCCAGGCGCATGAACTCGCGTTCCTGAATAACCCGCAGCAGCTTGGTTTGCGTCTCCACGCCCACGGTTCCGATCTCATCAAAGAAGATGGTGCCCTGGTTGGCGACTTCGAAAAGGCCGCGCTTGGTGGCGATGGCCGATGTGAACGCGCCCTTGACGTGGCCAAAAAGCGTACTCTCGAGCAAATCGACGGGCATGGAGCCAGTGTTGACTGGGACAAAGGGCCGGTCGGCGCGGGGACTGGTAGCGTGGATGGTCTTGGCGACCAGTTCCTTGCCCGTGCCGCTCTCACCGGTAATCAACACTGTGGCGCGGCTGGCGGCCACTTGGGTGATGAGGTCCATCACCTTCTGCATCTTTTCGCTCTTGCCGACCACATTGGGCAGGTCGTAACGCTTGAGGGCGCGGCGAAGTTGGATGTTTTCAAGCTGCAGTCGCGATTTGTCGACGGTATTGCGGATCTCGAGCAACAGCTTGTCATTGTCCCAGGGTTTGGTAACGTAGCTGTCCGCGCCTTGCTTCGAGGCCTGGAAGGCCATCTGCGTTGAAGCGTAGGCGGTGATCATGATGACCCCGACTTCCGGGCTCTCCCGCTTGATCTGCTGGAGCAAGTCGAGGCCGTTGCGGTCAGGCAAGTTGATGTCGAGCAACACGAGGTCAAAGAGGCCGTTCTCGATGCGCCTCAGACCTTCCTCACCGGTGGAAGCGGTGTCTGTCTTGTATCCCTCGAGCTCCAAAAGCTGCTCGAGGCTTTCGCGAATTTCGGTTTCGTCGTCAATAACGAGGATGGTGCCTTTAGCTGACATTCACAGGTTTCCTAACTGCGGGAAGTTCCAGCCGGAAGGTCGTTCCGCGACCCACCACGCTGTCCACCTGGATCGATCCGGAATGTTCCTGGATGATTCCGTAGGTCACCGCGAGACCTAAGCCCGTGCCGCGACTTGTAGCCTTGGTGGTAAAGAATGGATCGAAAATCTTGTTGAGGTTGCCGGCAGGGATTCCGACGCCGTTGTCGGAAACTTCCACGTGCACGGTGGAGTCTTCCGCCTCAGTGACAATGGTCAACTCGCCGCCACGGGGCATCGCATCGCGCGCGTTCATGATCAGGTTCATAAAAACCTGCTGGAGTTTTCCGGAATTCCCGTGCACGGCGGGCAGCGAGTCCTTCAGTTGGGAATTGACGGTAATCCTGGCGGACTTCAGCATGGGATCAACCAAGGAAAGACTTTCGCCGATCACCCGGTTGACGTCCAACTCCGAGTACTCGCTGCCGCCGACTCGCGAGAACTTAAGAAGGTTGTTGGCAATCTCGGAGGCGCGAAAGGCCTGGGCGATGATTTTTTCCAAGGTGCGTGTGCGGGGGTCACCTGGATCCATCTGCCGCGCCAGCATCTGGGCGTTGGAAGTAATAACCGCGAGAGGGGTATTCACCTCGTGCGCCACGCCCGCCGCCAGCAGTCCTATGGAAGAAAGCTTCTCGGCCTGCATCAACTGGTCTTCCAGGTTCACGCGCTCGGTGAGGTCATTGAAAATCAGCAAACGTCCAATGACCTGGTTTTCTTTGCCGATCAGCGGCACCACGGAGAGGCTCACGATCAGCGCGCGGTCCTCCGCGTTGCGCAGGCGGAACTTATACAAGTTGAGCGTGTGATGAGGGTCGGAAACCCGCGACAACTCCGTCCTGAGTTCCGGGGGGAAAATGGCTTCCAAGGTCCTCCCCATGGCCTCGGACCGGCTCAGGCCATAGAGCTTCTCCAATGCGGAATTCCATGCCTCCACGACGCCTTCCAGGTTGCAGGCCAGAACGCCGGCGTTGATGGATTCTATGATGTTCTGACTGAAGTCGCGCAGCGCCTGGTAATCGTGCGCTCGCGCTTCCAGTGATTCATACAGGCTGGCATTCTCCAGGGCGATCGAGATATACCCCGCAAGCGTTTGCAACAGATCGATGTCTTCGCTGGAAAGATAATCCCCGTCGCGTGTCTTCCCCAATCCCAGGTAACCGAGGCTGCGCTCCTTGACCTTAAAGGGGAGGTAATAGTGCAGTTTGAGCAGTTCGATGGATTTTTGCGCTGCGGGGGGAAAGCCGTAGACTCGCCTGACGCTGTCAAAAAAGAGATAACCTTTCGCGAGGCCCGGCTGGTCCGGGTCGAGGAAGCTGGTATCGATCTTGCCGGCGAAGTTCATGCCGCGCGACCGCACCAGGCGGAATCCGTTCGGCTCTGACGCCAGAAATACCGCGAGCCGATCTACGCCCAGGGTTTCGGACAGGCGATCGGAAATCTGCTCGAGCAAGTTTTCGACGTGCAGTTCCGAGGTGAGCTCGCGCGCGAACTCGAGCAGCGTGCGGCGGTAGTCATAGCGCTCTTTGTTGAAGAACCGGTCCACCCACTGCTGGATGTAGTTCACCACCGGTTGGAACAGGATGGCCGTAAGCACAATCGCCACGACCCAGGCGCCGCGGCTGTTGATGGGAGGAAACGTAGCGCGGAAGAAATCCGCGAATAAGGCGATGAGACCGAAATACAAACCGACAATCCCCGCCGTGGCGAGGGTGTAGGAAATGCCGCGGCGGAAGATGATGTCCACGTCCATCAGCCGGTAACGCACGATGGCATAGCCAAAAGTGACCGGCAGAAACACCAGAAAAAGCGCAGAAGCGTTCATCCAGGAGTTGGGAACAAATCCCAGGAAGTAGGGCAACGCGTAAAGCGCGGCGAAAGGAACGATCGCTATCCAGGTTCCGCGCGTAACCCACTTCAGTTGGTGCTTGAGTACGGGGTCGCTAGCGCGGGCGTAGGCGTAATGGAGGGCTAAGGCGCCGGCCAGGAAGTACGCCCCCAGATAAAACAATTCAATCCTATCCAGCAGCCAGCGCGCCTGCAAGAGCGGCAGAGGAAGCACCAGAATATCGACTGCCACAAGAGCATGAATCGCTCCCAATACGACTCCCGGCAAATAGAGAAGAGGCGCAAGGTAGCGGCGCTCCCGCAGGAGCGCGGAACGCTCAGGAAAGGTCAAGCAGAAGTGCAGAAAGAGCGCGGGCTGCAATACCCACGCGGCAACGTTGACCCAATAAATCGTCCAGTCAAACAGGTTCAGCTTGCCGGTGTAGGCAAAAGTGTAAAGGACAAAAGACGCCAGGCAGAAGACATAAAAATGCCGGGATTTGCGTGCCGTCCAGCGCCGGAAGAGGATAAACGTGCCGATCAGGAGGTAGAGCAAGCCGACAAGCGCCAGGTAGTTTCGCACCGAGCCGGCGGTGCCTTGGGGGTCGAGAACGAGACTGGTATCGAAGGGCTCGCCATTGCGGGTCAAACTGTAGGCAGCAAGCGACCAGACGCCAAGTTGGTAAATCTGCTGGACGGCTTCCGTGGAGGTGGAAATCGGCTGGCCGTTGATCGCCTTGAGCTGGTCGCCCTCGCGGATTCCGGCACGGTCGGCGGGCCCGCCGCGCACGACAATCCAAGCCGTCACCCCCTGGGGAGTTTCGATCCAGGAAACGCCATCGTCTGGAACCTGGTAGAGGCCGCGCTGCTGGTAATTCAGGATGCCAAATCCCACCAAAACCAGGCTCAGGAGGGCGAGCGAGAGGGTGGTTAGTCGGAAGGCTGGATTCCTGGTCATCTTAATTCCGCTCGACGTCGTAAGAAACACTACCTCGTCACAGATTGTAGCACGTTGACTTCCAGCAGTCGAGGCAACGCGCATCTTTAAGCAGCTTATTTACTTATACATGGGTTGAAAGCTCCAGAACACGGGAGGGCGATACAAAATTTGGGATTTAGGTTACATTTTTCTATAGGTAAACATGTGGTTAATTTCGATTTCTTACTACAGATTTGGAAGGCACCCGCAGCTCAACAGGCGGTCGGCAGCAGACGGAAAGAGCCCGCGCCCCAGCCTCCGTTTTCGATCTGCGTTTTTATATAAATTGCTTTATTTTCATATCCATCGTGGGTATTCAAAATAAGCCATTTTTTTTCATAGATATCGTGGCATGCAGCGGTCTTTTCCGGGAGTGAAGGCGTCCGTCCCGGCGCGCCAAATCATCGCTCCCTCCTGATTCAGGAGCCGAGGCGCGCTAGCGCCGGGGGTGGTTGCTGGTCGGCAAACGGCGGCGCGCTAGCATCGGGGATGGTAACCACTCACCGAATGCCGGCGCCATAGCCGTAGTGACCCGCCACCGGCCACCGGAGCGAACCTCACCTCTCTAAGCCTAGTGCCGGAGGCAAGGTAGGTTGTCAACAAGAAAATCGGCCCATTTCCTGCCGGTAGGAAAAGATTTTACAATTCCCGCCTGCTATTTCCTAGCTGTAGGAAATGGGCTGCAAAGCTCGTCGGTGAAGGGGACAAGACGTCATGAGGACCGGAGACGCCGAACACAACCTTGGTCACGGCCAAGTGGGCGCCTTTTACGCGTTTCACAAAGGGTCCTTCATGGAAAGCCCGCGAGCAGGGTTTACGGTATCTGAAACACGATGCGTGGCATGGTGTTCGCCGCAGCCCAAACATGCTCAACTTCGGAGAGCGGAAAGGTTTGGGTCGCAATTTCAAAGCCGCCGGGTACCGTCGCCTGCATCAATTCGCCAATAGATTTCACCAGGCGGTCCACCGGGATGCTGCCGAGGCCACTTCCCATGAGCGTGATCGCTGAAGAACGAAGTGCCGCGCCGGGAAGCGTAATACTTGACGCGCTCATCGAGCCGATCTGTACGAACCGGATCGGTACCGCGTCCTTTCCCGCCTTTGCCCCGGCAATAATAATCCGTTCGGCGCTTTGCCCCCAGAGGTAATCCAAAACGACATCGATCCCATCGCCGCCGAATTGTTCCTTTAACGCATCCTCAAACGCATCGCCGCCGTCACCGAGCGGGATGGTCACATCCGCCCCCAAGCGAGACAGTGCTTTCAGGGCTTCCGCATTTCTGCCTGTCGCCACAACCTTTCGTGCGCCCATATATTTGGCGATCTGAACGGCCAGACGGCCTGCCGTTCCGGTCGCTCCATTGACCAGGACGGTTTCCCCTGCCGTGAGCCTGGCGCGTTCTTTGAAGGCAGCCCATGCCGACATGCCGGGATTGGCGATGGCGGCAGCGGTCACATCATCCAGATCGTCCGGCAGCGAGACAGATTGAGAAGGCCGAATGACCGTCGTCTCCGCCATGCTTCCGAACGGCGCTCTGGGAAGCACAAAATACACACGGCGGCCATCGTCGAGGCGGCCCACGCCGTCTACCCCCACAACGAAAGGCGGTTGACCCGACGAGCTATAGTGCGTTCCGGATGCCCGGCTTTTCACCAAGTTACTGAGCGCGGCGGCGCTGACGGTGACCGTTACTTCTCCCTCGGCCGGGGCCGGCTCCTTGAAATCCCCATAGATGGGCGTTTTGCCCGCTTCCACGACGATTGCGGCTTTCATGTTTGTCCTTCTGTCCGTCGATATGTGTATTTTACACATGGTGTATGATACACATATAAAGTGCTATGCTGTCAAGGGGAGATGCGTCATGAAGAAAGAAATTCGCCAGCTTCACCACGCGCTGGTTGATCTGGTGGGCCTTATGAACAGGCCACAGCGTGACAGTGCGCTGCTTCAGGAAGCGGGCGTCTCACTCGACCGGGCACTATTTCCTTTGCTGATTGTAATCGAGCGCAAAGGCCCTCTGGGTGTCGTGGAATTGGGCGAGTTAGTGGGAAGGGATTACACGACCGTCAGCCGGCAAATCACCAAACTCGATGGCCTCGGCCTCATCAACCGGTATCGCTCGAAAACTGATAACCGGGTACGCGAAGCCGTCATCACTGCCAAAGGCAAACAAATGACAAGCGCCATTGATGCAGCCCGCGAACGAGTGGCCACCGTACTATTTGCGAAGTGGAGCAAACGCGATCTTCAAGACCTGGCCCGGCTGATGCGTCGGTTCGCAGATGATCTTCAGTCCCTGCCGACGCCCGAACCGTCGTAACTCGTCCGGCGACCGTTTCATAGAAGGTAAGTTTTGCAACATCGCGGGTGATGCAGACATTGCATTTTAGGCCGCCGCCCCGGAAACCGGGGAAACCGGGGACAAGGAAACCGGGGACAGGCACCTCGTTTTCTGGAATTCGAACACGTAGAATCAGCGCTGGCGTAGAGGTGAGGTTTTAACAATGATTGATGCGGTGGACTACAAGGTGAGTTGGGGCCGGATAGCCAGAACCTTGGTCGATGAAGATGCGGTGGGAAGTCTGTGTTTCGTATTCGACGTTGACCCTGCCCCACCGCATTCGGGACGGAGCTCAACTATATATCTGAGCAAGGGACCCTTAATCGAGGTAAGCGGAAAACTCGAGATATATGAATGCCACTCGGCACTCGAACGCGATCGCCTAGCGACGGCGCTGGAAAGAGTACGACAATACTGCGTCTCGTGTAGTTATATTGTCCTCGTAAACTAGCGGGTAACGCAGAGTTGGGCGTAGTTTGCCTACGCTGCAGTTCGTAAATTGCAAATAGCATTTTGAGGATGTTATGAAAAGATAGAAGCCGCAGAGTAGTTCCATAAGGCGGAACAACTCTGCGCTGCTCGCTCGCTGCTTTCTTGGTGCCTTTGTGGCTTGGTGGTGAAAGAAAAGGTGAACCACCAAGACACGAAGACACCAAGACGCTCGGCAAGCCCATGTCTATTGGATCCCCTCGCATCCTGCCTTTTGATGAAATGTCGAAGCTAATCTAGAACTGGACGGAGAATCCGCCGCGAATGTAGTGGTATCCGGAGCTCAGGACCATGGCTTTCTGGCCGCCTTGACCGCCGGCGACGTAGCCTTGCGACAGGAGGTTCGCGAAATCCGCCACGGCGTCAATATGGACGGGCAAGAAGCTGGGAGTGGGAATCGGCTGGCGTACCTCCAAGCCCAGGTACGGCTGGATCTGAAACTCGCCCTGCCCGGCAGGATCAACCAAGGTTACGCGGTCGTTGGGAACCCACTCATAGGAAGTGGAGATGCGAGTGTGGGTGCCGGGAAGGTCGGCAGTGACCTTGCCCATCACGGCATTGGTCTGCCGCGGAAGCAGTGTACCGGGAGAATAGCGCCCACCCACCGGGCCATCGAAGCTGTGGCTAAATGCCGAGAGGGCCTGGCCGGAAGCATACCCTCCTAGCACCTCCATCCGCGAACCGAACGTCTTCGCATAGACGGCGCGAAAACCCATCGAGCGGTAATTGCCCCCGTTAATGACAATGCCATTGCCGGCAGGATTCGGAAGGGCATTCCCGGCGAAAGCCTCTCCGTATGCGGAGGAGCCAAAGCCCCAGATGGAGGCGTTGCGCAGATTATCGTGATAAGCGGCTGCCTGTACTCGCGCCGACCTGCCCAGCCGACGATTGACCGCCATCTCCGTGTGGTTCAGTTGCTCCATCGCCAAGCGGCCGTCGCGCTGGGTGATCTGTGGGAAAGCATTCAGCAGGCCCAGGCGGTCCATCATGGAATTGGCCCCATCGGCGCGTGCCGAACCGAACTGGACGGAAACCATGGTTTGCGGCGTTGCCTGATATTCCATCTTCACGTGGGGTTGCGCCATAAATGCGCTTTCAACGGCCGTCAAATAATTGATGTCCATCCCCGCGGTCACCGTAACTTTGGGCGCAATCAGGCGCGTTTCCGAGTAAGTTGCCACCATGCCTTTCGCTTGCCCAAAAGCATTCGGCGTCATGCCGGAGGAGGCGGAAGTTCCGGGAAGGAGAGAGAACTGATGAAGTACCAAGCCGAATTGCTGCGGTTCACCCTTAAGCTGGTTGCGGAAAAGCACGGTGCCCAAGGTGCTCGCATCGGCCCCGAAAGGCGCGAACGACCCTGCCGTGAGCACATCGGAATCGTCCGTGAGCGGATGGAGATAAGCGAATACGCTGGCCATGCCGAAATCTTCGGCCAGGGGATCGCGCGGGGTCGAGCCCGGCAGGATGCCAAGAAAATGCTCGCTCCGGGGGAGCGGCGGCTTTTGCTCGCGGGAGGCAACTTTCTTTGTCGGAGATTGCTCACGGTAGCGCAGGATGGGCCGTGTGTTGGAAGACGTCCTCAACACCCATTTCCAGTCGTCGCCCCAACTCGAGACGGAGTTCGTGGGGACTTGGAAACGAATGGGGGCAAAGGTGTCGGTCAGAACGAAGGTTGCCACCACCGTCTCACCGGCTCCAACGCGAATGCCATTGCGCATCTCCGGCAAGCGGGTCGGCGAACTGACTTTTAGCGAATAGCAGCCCGGGATCAGATGGGTAATGGTAAACCGGCCATGCGCGTCGGTGATCATGCGCTCGACGGTCTGGCTGGCGGCCTCCGTGGCAAAGGCCGTGGGCCCGATCACCATCACGCTGGCTCCCATCAAGGGAACGCCCTCACCGTCGGAAACGACTCCTGCCAGGCTTCCGTATCCGGCCGCAGCGCTCTCGGAAGGTTGCAGGCAGGCGAGCAACATGCCGCTCAACAGCAGCAGAGCCTTTCTCCGGCATCCCGAATTTAGAGTCATCATCAATACCGCCGCACTTTAGGAAGCAGCTTCTTGGCTGAGCGAGGCGCCACAGCGGCGCTTAGCGTAACTCAAAAGGGGCCGATTGGCTAAAACTTTGTTTCTTGACGTTGTCCGTTACCTTAATCTCCACGACATATTTCCCTGGAGTGAGTCCTCGCAGGCCCATCGTCTTGACCACCGTAAACTGCTGTGAGGCCTTCTTCAAATTCGCGGGATCCTCCGGCTGGTCGAGCAGCGCCTTCCCATCCTTTTCCACCTGGTATTGCACATCCAAGGAGGGCTTGTGGGTCTTGTCGTCGATGCCGAGGTTGTACACCTGCATGTAAATACCGAGTTTCTGGTCGCGAGTGAAAGTGCTGTTGACGCTGGGGCGCACCTTCGTCCCGCCGATAACAAAGGGGCCGGACCCCACCTGACTGGTGGGAAGCGGCAGGATCTGGTCGGCAAGAATAAGAGTACTGTGCGTAAGCTGGTCCTCGGAGAAGTTGGGTACGACGATGCCGATTTCCTCCGACCCCATGTGGCCGTTCAAATCGTCCTTCAGGACCAGGCTCAGCTTGTAACGGCCGGGCTTGAGCGGTACGGCTTCCTGATAAACCGACTTCTGATCCTGGTAATGCTGGAACTCATGTTCGGGTACATCCAGCACCAAGCTCTTCTCAAAGGTGTTGACGATATGGCCGCCTAAACTCGTGAGCTCTCCGTAGACGTCCAGCACTCCGTGCATTACGCCGTCTTTGTTCTGAAATTGCAGATCTCCGTTGGACACCTGAACCGTAATCGGAGTGAGCACGGTCTGATCCGTCACGCGGATGAAGTCCGTGCGGGCGTCGAAGGGCAGAAGATTGGCGGAGAGCTTGGAAGTAACAACGGCTTTAAGGTCCTTGAACTTCACCGGAGGAGGCTGGAAGATCTTGGCGTAGAGGTCCAACCGGGTAAACTCTTCCATGCTCTCCGGCTGGCCGCCCATCGCCTGCCCCGTGGTCATGCCATCCGTGCGGTTGAAGCGGTCCATTTTCGAGCCGCCCTGAGTCATGCCCATCTGCTCCGCCATGGTTAGACCCGCGCCGGGGACGTGCAACAACGCGTCCTTTTCGCCGGGGTCCATGGTGAGGCGATACTCGCCCGTCATGGTGGTATCGACGAATTCCAGGATAATGTTCTGGCCTACGCCGTCGATGTACCGGTACCGCCAATCTTCAAACGGGAAAGTGGAAGTCTCGCCGCCGCCTTCCGAGTCGGGACGCTCGTAGGACCCGCCACTGGGGTGGGAATCGATTTCGTCGGCAGGGCCGTACATGATGTAGATCCGGCCGCGATCCGTCCTCCAACCGGGAATACCGGAGGCATAGTGCTCGTTCGCATAGGCGATGCGACGGTAATATTCCTCTTTGAATTCGTTTTCGGGGCTGCCGGGGTTGGGGTTGCGGCGTTCCCAGAAGTTCTCGATAAACGCCTCGCGTTCGTCGTCAGTGGCGAGTTTCTTGAATGCGGCGCGCTCTGTGTCGGTGATGATGTAAGGGACTTCGTCGCTCAACCACTTCTTGTACGGCGTCTCCATTTCCTGCCGGAGCGCCTTCTGGCGGCGTTTTTCCTCCTTGCTCACCTTGGGCTTTGCGGTCCCCTGAGCGTCCTGCTTGGTGGCCTGATCATCCTGGGCAGGGAAGGCGTGCAAGGTTATGCCAATAATAAAGGTTAGAATCAGCGTGGCGAGCAACCCGAGTGCACACCGGCTCATCACGCTATGCCGCGAGAGGAAAGAATCGCGTTTCAAGACCACGCTCCCACCAAGCTCCATGACTTATACCCCAATTTTATTTTCCTCATTTTGGAAAGTCAAGCTCCCCCTCCCAAAACATCGACCATTAGTCCCCTCTTTCGCAATGGATAGCGTTCGTGCCAGATTGGGGGCAAGACCTCCCGCAGCGTTCCGCGCGAAGCTCCACCTTATTCCGCACTCCGCCGGTGCCGTTGGATGCCTCGCAAGCCGGAAAGGTGGCTCATCCCCACGGAAGAAAATGCGCTCCCCTTTTGGCTGGTATGCTGGCAGGCAACCTTATTAAGAAATGCACGTCTTAAGAAGGGGGAGATGGTCCCCGCGCGTTACCGTTCCAGTACCAGGAAAAACTGTTACGATTCTAGCCCGGCAAATGGAAGGCCCATGCCGTGCGCCGATCATATCGGCGAATTTGTCCGCTGAGTGAAAATCTTGTATTTCGCATTGCAAGAAGGCGCTAGAATAGAGCCGGAATGGGGAAGGCTGCGTTCCTATTGCCCTCGCCTCGGGTTCGAAGTACCTTGCAAGGGCTGAACGTGTCCCAGAGTCCCCGTCGTAAACCTTGCTGGATGTCGTCGAAGCCGCATCAATATCGACGAAACTTTTGGCGTTCAAACAGCGTATACATCAAGGGAGCCGGTAAGTAGGCGCGCGCATAGCCGAAAAATTGGCCAGTCTGTCGGTCTCCACCGGGAGCCTGGGCACAGGAGTAAATCGGCGCGTTGGCGCGAGGCCGAGGAGTGAGAGGAGCCCTCCATGGCAGAGATAAAAGAGTTGGAACTGGGGAAAACCACTAATGCCGCTTGGGTAGAACCTACAGCGCCAGTGCCGACTCGGCAACGTAACGCAACGGGGATGAAGAAGTGGAAGAAAATCACGCTCGCCATCTTGGGTGTTGTCGTCTTCGCCAGCTTGGCGATTGGGGGCGTAGTGTGGAGCCGGCGAGGCGTAGTGACGGTCCAAACCGGCAAAGTGCAACGGGAGGATTTGGCCCAGATCGTTACCGCCAATGGCGAAATCAAACCCGTGGAACAGAATCAGGCCAACGTGAATGCCAATTCCTACGGGAAGATCACTGAGATTCTGGTGAAGGAAGGCGACCACGTCACGAAGGGCCAACTGCTGATGCGCACGGAAGACGTTCAGCAAGCGGCCAGCGTGGAAGCGCAGCAGGCGGCCGTTACTACCTCGCAAGCCGATCTGGCGGCGCAGGATGCCAATATTCTCTCTACCAAGGCGGCCCTTGATACCGCTCAGGCGGACGCGGCGCAGGCGGCTGCCAAACTGACTCAAGCGACGGACAACTTCAAGCGCGGTCAGGAGCTCTTTAAGGCGAATTTGCTCTCCCAGCAGGACTTCGATACGCGGTTGAGCGACTATCGGGTGGCACAAACAGGCAAGGATTCTGCCGATGCCAAGGTCGCCCAAGCGAAGGCCCAATACCAGCAGGCACTGTCCACACGGGACTCCGCCCGGGCCCATGTGGGTCAGAATAAGGCCCAACTTCTCGGTCTAAAAAATCAACTCGACCAGACGGTTTATGCGTCTCCGCTGGACGGAATTGTGACCTCGCTCCCGGTGCATATGGGGGAGAACGTGGTTCCCGGAATCCAGAACGCGGTGGGCAGCTTGCTGTATCAGGTCTCCAACCTTTCGATTATGACGGCCGAAGTCAAAGTGGATGAGACCGACATTCCCAACGTCAAGCTGGATCAAAAAGCCGAGGTGTTGATTGACGCCTACCCCAACAAGACCTTTATCGGCCACGTAACGCAAATCGGTGAAAGCGCCGTGGGACGTACCAGCGGCACCACCAGCGGCGCTACGGCCACGAGTTCCGAGGAAGCCAAAGATTTTAAGGTGGTCGTGGTCATCGATGATCCACCTCCCAGCTTGCGGCCGGGTCTTTCCGCGACGGCGAAGATTACCACGGCGACTCGTCAGAACGCTGTGGCCGTGCCCATTCAAGCCGTCACCGTGCGGATGCGCCGGGAACTCGAGGAGAAGCCCGAAACCGCCAAGCCTGCCAAGGCTGCTCCGGCGAGCGATTTGACCGCTTCCGCCAAGGACAAGGATAAGGAAAAAGGGAAAGAAGAAATACAGGGAATATTTGTAGTGAGAAACGGTCGCGCCACCTTTGTGCCCATTGAAAGCGGCATCATGGGGTCCACCGACATTGAGATTCTGAAGGGCGTTCAAGCCGGAGACACCATCGTTTCGGGAAGTTTCAGCGTTTTGCGGACTTTGAAGAACAACACCAAAGTGCGTGTCGATAACACGCCGGTGACGGCGAGTCCGCAGGCAACGTCATAGTAAAGTGGGCCTGGGAGCCGGAAGACTCCGGGATGGGCCGGATTGGGGCCTTCGGGAAGAGGGCAGTTGCGAACTTTCTCCCGCCAGGGCCTGCACGTCAGTAAAAGGACGGACAAATCGCCATGGCAACGCGAACGGTTACATCCTCGATCCCCGAAGCAACGATGCCTCCTGCGGGCGTCATCATTCAGGCAGAGGATCTTTGGAAGACGTATGACATGGGAGCCGCCATTCAGGTTCACGCCCTCAGCGGGGTGTCATTTTCGATTGACCGGGGGGAGTACGTCGCCATCATGGGACCCTCGGGCTCGGGGAAATCCACGCTGATGAACCTGCTCGGCTGCCTGGATACGCCCACCCGCGGCTCCTATTGGCTGAATGGGCAGGTGGTCAGCGAGCTTTCCGACGACGAGCTGGCATACATCCGTAACAAGGAAATCGGGTTTGTGTTCCAGACTTTTAACTTGTTGTCGCGCGCCAGCGCTCTGCACAATGTGGAACTGCCTCTGATTTATAGCGGCATGCCACCCAAGGAGCGCTTGGAAAAAGCGGAGGAGGCCCTGCGCAAGGTCGACTTGGCCGCCCGCATGCACCACAAACCCAACGAACTCTCCGGCGGCCAGCGGCAGCGCGTGGCCGTGGCGCGGGCCCTGGTCAACGACCCCGCCATCATCCTTGCGGATGAGCCCACCGGGAATCTCGACTCCGCCACCGGCGAGGAAATCATGGGCCTCTTTGAGCGGCTGCACCAGGCCGGTAACACCATTTTGCTGGTGACCCACGAGCACGACATCGCTGCCCACGCCCATCGCATTATTCACGTTCGCGACGGGCGGATCGAAAGGGACGAACGGGTGGAGTAAGGTTAGGATCGGGAGATCCGGTGATCGGGAGATCGGGTGAACAAAGAAAGACCGGAGTCCGATGGTCTTTTGTTCACGCGGCCAATCGATTGCTTTGATGTGGTCGGGAGAAGATGGCAAATTTGAGGGGGAAGGGGTGCTTGTTCACCCGATCACCCGATCTCCCGATCACCCGATCACCCGATTAGCAGGAGATTCCGTGGCATCCATCAGCCAAACCGCTTCGCTTCCGCATCCCCTCGCCCGGCGCCGCAAACACGGTTCCGGCTTGTGGACGACCTCCCGCGAGGCCTTTTGGATTGCCCTTACCGCCCTGCGCGCCCACAAGCTTCGTTCCTTTCTCACCCTCCTGGGGGTGGTCATTGCCACCACCACGCTCATCGCCGTCATGTCCATCATCAACGGCATGAACCTGTATATCGCCGATCATATTGCCAACCTGGGGGCCAACGTCTTTATCGTTTCTCAATACCAGTGGGCGCAGGGATACGAGGCCTGGTTAAAGGCCCGGCGGCGAAACAAGCCCGTTCGCCTGGAAGAGTATGAGTTCTTGAAGGAGAACCTGCAGGATTACAAAAACATTGGCGCGACCGCCGATATGTGGAGCGATACCAACTCCACGCGTTACCAAGGACATACGCTCTACAATGAAGATATTTCCGGCGTTACGCCCGCGATGATTGATATTGGCAGCCAGAAGGTCGAGAGCGGCCGCTACGTCACTGAATCCGATTACCAGCATGAGGCCATGATTTGTTTCATCGGGCACGATCTGGTGGATGAGTTCTTCCCCAATGTCACACCCATCGGTAAAGAAATTCTGGTCAATGACCTTCCTTTCCAAGTCGTGGGCGTCGCCGAAAAAATCGGCAGCACCTTCGGCCAAAGCCAGGATAACTTCGTGGTGCTGCCGCTCACCACCTACCGTAAGTTCTTTGCGCCGCGGCTCTCCCTGGATGTCAATATCCAAGCCTGGGATTCGCCGCAGATGCTGGTGCTGGAAGATGAAGCTCGCGCCCTTCTGCGGGCCCGCCGCCACGTCCCCTATCACGAGGACGACAACTTTGGCATCAACGCTTCCCAAACCATCATGGACCTGTGGAACCGGCTCATGGGCAGCATCTTTGCGGTTACCATCGGAATCGTGGCTGTTTTCATGGTCGTGGGCGGCATCGTGATCATGAACATCATGCTGGCGAGCGTCACGGAACGCACGCACGAGATTGGTATTCGCAAATCCCTGGGCGCACGCCGGCGCGACATCCTGATGCAATTTGTAATTGAGTCGATCATGATGGCTTGCACCGGCGGTGGGATCGGGGTCCTCCTGGCCTTTGCGGTTAGCGCCATTGTGGACCATTTTTGGACTTCCACGGTACCGATGAGCGCCGTGCTGGTGGGACTGATTCTCTCGACGGCGGTGGGTCTTTTCTTTGGAATCTACCCGGCCAGCCAAGCCGCCAAGCTTGATCCCATTGAAGCGTTGCGCACGGAGAACTAAGCATGCCGGCCGCTAAGCGCCATGACATTCGCGAAAACCTGCTGCTTGCGCTGGATACCCTGCGCACACACAAATTCCGCGCCTTCCTGACCATTCTGGGTGTCTTGATCGGTACCGCGACGGTCATTGGTGTAGCCTCTATTTTCAAAGGTCTCGATCAGCAACTGGTGGATGTAGCGGAAGGCTTTGGGACGCGCTCGCTCTTCATCTACAAATTTGACCCGGGAAAGGTGGGCCCGCTCACCCGCGAAGAGCGCCTGCGCAAACCGCTAACTTATGAGCAGGCCATGGCCCTCAAGGAATTGTGCCCTTCGGTGGAGGCCGTAGGAGTGGAACTCTTTAACCGCGGCCCCGCCGTGACGGCCAAATATAAAGGGCAAGAGATGGTGGACACGAACTTCGCCGGGGCCACGGCGGATGACTTTCAGAATATCAATGCCGACCTTCAGGACGGCCGTCTTTATACCAACATGGACGACCTGCATCGGACGAATGTGGCCGTTGTTGGAGCCGATGTTGTGCAGAGGCTCTTCGTGGGCGAGGATCCGATTGGCAAGGAAATCCAGGTGGACGGGCACTCGTTTGTAGTCGTCGGGGCGCTCACCAAGCGTAAGTCCTTCCTAGGCGACAACGGGAATGACCGTATTGTGTATGTCCCTTACTTCACTTTCCGATCGCTTTATCCTCAGGCTAAGGAGAACTTTGTCACGGCCCTGGCATTTCCCGGCAGGTTGGCTCAGGCCCAAGATGAAGCCACGGCCGTGCTCCGCCGGGTGCGCAACGATAAGCCCTTGGCCCCGAATAGCTTTGGCATCGCCACGGCGCAGACGTTCATCTCCAACTTCCGCGACATCATGGGGACCGTGGTGCTGGTCACGATGGTGATTTCTTCCATCGGACTTATGGTGGGCGGCATTGGAGTCATGAACATCATGCTGGTGTCCGTCACCGAGCGAACCCGTGAAATCGGTGTGCGCAAAGCCATCGGTGCGCGCAGAAGCGATATCACCTGGCAGTTCCTTCTGGAAGCCATGACTCTGACCGGCGCCGGGGGAGTGCTGGGCATCCTCATGGGTGTCACCCTCAGCTTCCTGATCCGCACGCTGGTGCCGTCCCTGCCTTCGGTTGTTCCCCTCTGGGCGGTCGTTATGGGCTTTGTTGCCTCCGTGAGCATTGGCCTGTTCTTTGGAATGTGGCCCGCCGTCAAAGCTTCCCGCCTCGACCCTATCGTCGCCCTGCGGCACGAGTAGGTCTAGCATCCAAGACGGGCGGCAACTCTCTCATCAGTGGCGATTTGAGGTTCCGTCGGACCTTCCCGACTACGTGGACTGGGCTGACAAAACACATCTTCACGCCAAGAATCGAGAGCGCAGAACCTCTGAGAGGGGGGAAGGATCCGAACCCGGAGAGGTTGATTTCCCTCCGCGAAGGGTAAATAATCAGCATCGGTCCCGTTCTTGGCCTGTCACAATTACTGGATAGAAGTTGATGAGTGACTGAGGGGGGATTGCGAAGGGAGGCGACCTACGATGTTGAGCGTGAAGGAAGCCGCAGCGAAGGCGGTGGAATACTTCAAAGAGTTTTATGGCTCGCGATTTGGAAACGTGATGCTCGAGGAAGTGGAACAACACGTGGAGGCGGATGGCAAGCATTGGTACATCACGCTGGGTTACGACGTCCCGCCGCAGGGCCTCACAGATTTTTTCGGCCAAGGTGCAAAGCTTCCGCGCGAATACAAAATTTTCAAAATTGACGGATCAACCGGTGAGGTTTTATCAATGAAGATCCGTGAGGTAGCCGCAGTTGAATAGCTACGTCGAAGCGATAAATACGTACAGGACCAAAGGCCTCCTGATCGATACAAATCTTCTCCTGCTGCTCTTTGTGGGGTTTCACGGCCGGAAGGGCATCCAGCGGTTCAAGCGAACGATCCAGTTCACGCCTGAAGATTTTGACTGCCTGGCGCGCGTGATTCGGCTTTTCAAGCTCGTCGTAACAACTCCGAGTGTCCTTACAGAGGTCAGCAATCTGCTTGGTCAGTTGCCTGAGGGAACTCGGCGGCCGGTTTTCCAGATACTCTCTAGGGCCATACCAACATTCCACGAAAATTTCACTTCCAGTCGCGATCTGGCGCAAGCACCGTGCTTTCCTAAGTTCGGCTTGACTGATGCTGGCATAGTTCAGAGTGCTAAGGGTGAACTCCTCGTTTTGACGGATGATTTCCGATTGGCGGGATATCTAGCGAGTCACGGAATCGATGTAATTAACTTCAACCACTTGCGGATGTCGTATTTGTTTTCTAACTAACTCTCTCGTTGCGGGCGTGGGAATCCACCGAAAAAACTCGGGCGTCGAAGCCGGCTCAGATGAGCGGAGAGGTCATCCCGAGAGGCACTCTGTCGACGCCCGAGGCACCTAGGCAAAGATTATAAAGCCCGCGTATCCCAGTCCGGAGCCCAGAATCGCCCCCACCACGACATCGCTCAGGAAGTGCATTCCCAAAACAATACGCGACGTGGCTACGCTCAGCGCGCAAAACAGCAGGGCGCCCAACATGTGCGGGTAAAAACTTCCGACCGCCATGGTAAAAGCGAAGGCGGTAATCGTGTGGCCGGAGGGAAATGAAAACTGATCCGGCGGCAACAGCGTGGCCCAGCAATGTGGCACCAGCGCGTTAGGCCGCGTCCGCCCGGTTACTTTCTTCACGATGACAAACAGAACGGCGCCCGCGCCGCAGGCCGTCCACGCCGCCGTGAGCGCTTCGTAGCGGGTGCGACCTCCCCCTACCACCACCAGCGCGCTCAGTGCGTACCAGAGCCAGCCGTCGCCCCCGCGCGTGGCAAGAATCATCCAGAGGCGGAACCAGCGCGGCGGTCGCCAGCGGTGCACACGCCGCATGAGGCGATGGTCGCGTGTAGCAATGAAATCGAGCATGTGGCCCGGAAGCGTCACGCGCTCGCCTCCCTGGGGGCCGCCCGCATTCCGCCCGTTGGAGCGCCCCTCTCCAGTCCCCGCTCGCGTTCCCAGCGGCTTCCCCACCGCCGTGCGAAGACCTCCTCCATCACGTAGTTGAGCAAGGTGATTGCGGGGACCGCCACCAGCAGGGGGGAGAGAAACCTGGCCACGGGCTTCTCCTCCATGACCGACGCGCAGATCTGCAACACGTCGCGCGTCAAACGCCAGAAGCTTCCCGATCCGCCTTCCACCTCGCCGTGCCCGCGCCGCAGTCCGTCGAAAAATTCCGTTTTGTTGCGTGCGCCCGGTACGTGCGTACAAACACTCGCGAGTGAGATCAGCGTGTGCGCGTCACTGCCACCCACCCTGATTCTCCTGGAGTTCTCGGCCATACGTTCCGCCAAACGGTTGCCGCGCCGCGGAAGATGGCCGTTGCGCACCTCGACGCCGGGGAAGGCGCCGTCGAGCCAAGCAAAGTCTTCCCACGATCGCGCGCCCGTCAGCGCGGAGAAGGCATGATTTACGCTGAAAAACAGCTCTTGTTCATTCAGGTAGGCCAGCAGGCGCGGCAGGTCGTTCCGGCGCCGCTGGATTTCCGCGTGTTGCGGTTCGGTAATGTCGTAGACCCCAACGTGCAGTTCGTTGCCGCTGGGCATGTGGCAGGTTACTTCTTCACTCAGAAAGAAATTCGCGTGCCGGCGCAGCGCCTCCGCCGCGTCCACGGAATCGTGGTCGGTGACCGTGACCAGGTCCATCCCCACGCGCCGAAGCTTCTCGTAAACCGCTTCCGGCTCGCTATAGCATTCTCGGCAAAAGGATTTCAGCAGCGGCATCGTGCACATGCCGGAGTGGATTGTATGCACATGAAGATCACATCGCACGATACAGGATAAAAAGGCAAGGTTACAGGAATATATATCTGGAGTGAAGTATGTATTAAGAGTGTCTATTGCCTATTTACATCATAGAAGAAGTATGGAAAGGTAAGAGCATGATCGACGCCGACCTTGTTTTCTTGGACGCGGGCGGCGGCCACCGCGCCGCCGCCGAGGCTCTCCGCCTGGTGATGGAAGAACAGGGCGGATGGAACGTGCGGCTGGTGAGCCTGCAGGAACTGCTCGACCCTATTGATTTGGCGCGCAAACTCACCGGCGTGCGCATGCAGGACCTCTACAACTTGATGCTGAAAAAGGGCTGGACGCTTGGGACCCCGCAGACCGTGCGCGTGCTGCAGTTTCTCATTCGCCTGCTGCACTCTCGAGGGGTGCGCTTGCTCCAGGAATTCTGGCGATCGAGCCAGGCGGATGTGGCCGTCTCCGTGGTCCCCCATTTCAACCGCGCGCTCGCCGAAAGCCTGCGCCGAGAGCGGCCCGCCACACCTTTTGTTACCATCCTGACCGACCTTGCCGATTACCCGCCGCATTTTTGGATTGAGCCGCAGGAGCAGTTTTTCATCTGTGGCTCGGAACGTGCCGTCGTGCAGGCTAGGACCCTTGGTATCCGCGAAAGCAGGATTTTTCAAGCTTCGGGCATGATCCTGCACCCGCGCTTCTATTCGGTTCCGTTCTGCGACCGGCGTGAGGAGCGGAAAT
>JBKQVI010000404.1:0-5910 GCA_052139985.1 Terriglobia bacterium | reverse complement strand
TTGGTGGGGAATCCCATGGAAAAGCCTCCTTTGAATATCTAGTCACTAAACTAGATACCAAAAGCACGACTTTTCTGCAAGCAAATTCTCTTCAGGTGCTTTTGTCTAGTGAAAGGCCAAAGGCCAGGGTGCCGCCCTAAAGGGCGGCTCTACAACCAGCGGAAGATCCTTCCTCGGCCTAATGAACAGCAGGTCAGACGAGAATCGACGGGCCCAAATCCAGAGAAGCCAAAAACAGGCTTGACACACACGGCTTGGAGTCCTATCATTGTATCGAGAAATATTTATCGATATATATTTCTCGATATGGTTTAAATGTCGGCAACGTAAATGCTGTTCATCCTGGATGTGGGTCCGACAGATGATCGATAGGAGAAAGACCATTCCGCTCCCTTCACTCAATCGTTTGCCGACCTACCACCACTATCTTAAAGATATGCAAGAAAAAGGACTTATCAGTATCTCTTGCACTTTGATCGGGAAGGACTTGAAGTTGGATCCCACGCAGGTCCGAAAGGACTTGGAAGCTACGGAGATCGTCGGGAAACCCAAGGTTGGCTATTTTGTCTCTGAACTCATAGGAGCAATTGAGACTTTCTTAGGCTGGAACAACGCGAACGAAGCATTCTTAGTCGGAGCAGGTAATCTCGGAAGCGCGCTGTTGGGGTACGAGCGGTTTAAGAGTACGGGCCTCAACATCGTCGCCGCATTTGATACCGACCCCACCCGGGTCGGCAGCCTGATTCGTGGCAAGGAAGTGTTACCCCTGGAAAGACTGGTGGATCTTGCCCAGCGAATGAGCATTCATATCGGCATCATTACTGTTCCCGCATCCTCGGCCCAGAAAGTGGCTGACCTCATGGTTGAAGGCGGTATTAAGGCCATTTGGAACTTCGCCCCTGTCCATCTCCGTCTGCCTGAGAACATCATCGTGCAGAACGAAGACCTCTACAATTCCCTGGCATCCTTGTCCCACAAGCTCGCCAAGGTTTTGAACGCACCACCCCCGACAGGAGAAGTCACAAATGGAACTGACCCAGGAAGCACCGCCATCGACGGCGCAAAAATTTCAGAGGCTGTGCGGAATACTTGACCAGTACCACCGGCACCCGGCACGGCTGGTCCCCATTCTACAGGCAGTACAAGAGGAATACCGCTACCTTCCCGAAGAAGTCCTGACCTATGTTGCCACCGCTTTGGGCGTCCCCCCCGCACGGGTTTTCGGGGTCGCCACCTTCTACGCGCACTTCGCGCTGGAACCCAAAGGGAAATACGTCATCCGGCTGTGCGACGGCACGGCGTGCCACGTCAAGAACTCCATCCCCATTTTGGAGGCCTTGCGCAAGCGGCTGAGTGTGGACGAAAAGCACAAGACCACTCCCGACATGATGTTTACCGTGGAAACCGTAGCCTGCCTGGGCGCGTGCGGCCTGGCGCCGGTGATGGTGATCAACGACGAAGTGCACGGACAGATGGATCCTGAAAAGGCGGTCGCCGTGGTGGAGGAGACGCTCCAGAAGGAGAAGGTGCAATGAGCACGGCAGAAGCGGTAAACAAGGTACCTTCCGAATTGCCCATGGCCTCGCCCCGCCGCGTGATCGTCTGCGCGGGAACCGGGTGTATGGCCAACGGGTCCCTGAAGGTCTTTCAAGCCATGAAGCAGGAGATGGCCGCGGCGGGCTTGAACGTTGTCCTGGAATTCCGGCCGGAAGGCAATGGCGACGGCATCCGCGTCTCGGAAAGCGGCTGCCAGGGATTCTGTCAGATGGGCCCCCTCGTTACGGTGCTTCCCGAAGGCATCTTGTACACCAAAGTGAAACCGGGCGACGCGAAGGAGATTGTCGAGACGACGCTGGTGAATCACCAACCCGTCGCGCGCCTTCTTTACCTCGATCCGCAAACGCGCAAGCGCTGCACCGGGCCGAACGATATTCCCTTCTATCAGCGGCAGACGCGCTTTGTCCTTAAAGAATGCGGACTGATCGATCCTGAAGACATCACGGAATACATGGCTGGCGGTGGCTACGACTCCGCCCGCAAGGCTTATCTGGAAATGGAACCGCAGGCCATCTGCGAATTGATTCTCAAGTCCGGTCTACGCGGCCGCGGTGGTGGGGGTTTTCCCACGGGCCGGAAATGGGAAGCAGCGCGAGTGCAAAACTCCGCCAAGAAATATGTGATCTGCAACGGCGACGAAGGCGATCCCGGAGCCTTCATGGACCGCAGCGTGATGGAAGGCAATCCCCACAGCGTTCTGGAAGGTCTGATGATCGCCGCGCGAGCCATTGGCGCCGACGAGGGCTACATCTACGTGCGCGCGGAATATCCGCTGGCGGTGCGCCGCATGCGCAAAGCGGTGAAAGACGCGGTGAAGGCAGGCGTCCTGGGCGACAACGTTTTGGGAAGCGGCCGCAAGGTGTGGATTGATGTGATGGAGGGCGCGGGGGCGTTCGTGTGCGGTGAGGAAACCGCGATGATCGCTTCCATCGAGGGCCGGCGCGGAATGCCGGCGCCCAAGCCTCCCTTCCCTGCCCAAAGCGGCCTGTGGCGCAAGCCGACCATCATCAACAATGTTGAAACCCTGGCGCAAGTGGGGCGCATTCTGCGTGACGGACCGGAAACGTACCGCGCGCTCGGCACGGAGAAATCTCCCGGCACCAAGACTTTTGCGCTCACTGGCCACGTCGCCAACACGGGTCTGATTGAAGTTCCGTTTGGCACGACCCTGCGCGAAGTGGTCTTAAACGTCGGCGGGGGCGTCACCAACGACAAAGGGAAGATCGATAAGAACGGCTTCAAAGCCGTCCAGATCGGCGGCCCTTCCGGCGGCTGTCTGGTGAAGGAGCATCTCGACCTTCCTCTCGATTTCGACTCGCTCCGTAGCGTCGGGGCGATGGTGGGTTCCGGCGGCCTGGTAGCGATGAACCAGCGCACGTGCATGGTCAGCATCGCGCGCTTCTTCATGGAATTCACCCAGCGCGAATCGTGCGGCAAGTGCGTCCTTTGCCGCGAGGGCACCAAACAACTGCTCGCCCTGCTTGACGACGTGATTGAAGGCCGCGCCGACGGAAACACTCTGAAGCTGCTGGAAACGCTCGGCCACGCCGTGCAGAAAGGTTCGCTTTGCGGATTGGGCAAAACCGCGCCGAACCCGGTGCTTTCCACCCTGCGTTATTTCCGGGACGAGTATGAGGACCACGTTTTCCAGAAGCGCTGCCGCACCGGCCGCTGCAAGGCGCTGTTACGGCCGGAGATCAATCCGCTGAAGTGCAAAGGTTGCGGACTGTGCATCGCCGCCTGCGCAGTGGGCGCCATCACCGGCGAGAAGAAGAAGCCGCATCACATCAACCCCGATCTCTGCATCAAGTGCGGGGCCTGCGCGAAGGCCTGCAATCTCAGCGCCGTGGAGGGGATATAGCATGACCAAAGTGACACAGCAATTCGTCAACATCGACGGCCGGGATATCCCCATCGAGGGCGAGCGCAACCTTCTGGAACTGATCCGCAAGGCTGACATCGACCTGCCGACTTTTTGCTACCATTCGGAGCTGAGCGTTTACGGCGCTTGCCGCTTGTGCCTGGTGGACGCGGACAAGCGCGGAATTATTGCCGCCTGCTCCACTCCTCCGGAACCGGGCCTGAAGATCCGCACCGCCACGGAAGAGATTCGCGAGATCCGCAAGATCTCCGTCGAGCTGCTTCTGGCCAACCACGACCAAAGCTGCCCCACTTGTCCGAAGAGCGGCACCTGTCAACTGCAAAGCCTGGCGCGGCAACTGGGAATCCGGGAAGTTCGTTTCAAGCCGGTGCACAAACCCGTCCCCATCGACACGTCTTCTCCCTCACTGGTGCGCGATCCCAACAAGTGCGTGCTGTGCGGAGATTGCGTGCGCGTCTGCTCGGAAATTCAATCGATTGGCGCCATCGACTTCGCCTTCCGCGGCCATGAAGCCGCCGTGCTTCCGGCTTTCGGCAAAAACCTCGGCGACGTGGAATGCGTCAATTGCGGCCAATGCGCTAACGTCTGCCCCACGGGCGCGCTGACTCCCAAGCCGGAAATCGACGAAGTGTGGAAAGCGCTTAACGATCCCAAGAAGAAAGTGGTGGCTCAAATCGCACCCGCCGTCCGCACCGGCCTGGGCGAGTGCTTTGGCTACGAGCCCGGCGTGCTGACGCTGGGCCAGATTGTAGCCTCGCTCAAAAGGCTGGGATTTGACGAGGTTTATGACACCTCGTTTGCCGCCGACCTTACCGTAATGGAAGAAGGCAACGAATTCCTCGAACGCAAGAAGGCGGGAAAGCACCTACCGCAATTCACTTCCTGTTGCCCGGGATGGGTGAAATTCGCCGAGCAGTACTACCCGGAGCTTTTGCCGAATCTCTCCACCTGCCGTTCGCCGCAGCAGATGTTCGGCTCGCTCCTGAAGGAAATGTTGCCGCAAAGGCTGGGCGTGGAAGCCAAGGACCTGGTGGTGGTTTCCATCATGCCCTGCACCGCCAAAAAGTTTGAAGCCCGCCGGCCGGAATTCATCAACGACGGAGTCGCGGACGTTGACAACGTTCTAACCACGCAGGAATTGGCGCAAATGATCGAGGCGGCCGGAATTCGATTCAAGAAGCTCCAGCCGGAATCGCTCGACATGCCATTCGGCTTCACCACCGGCGCGGGAGTACTTTTCGGAGGCTCCGGCGGCGTAACGGAAGCGGTGCTGCGTTTTGCCGTGGAGAAGATCACGGGCGCGGAGCTTAAGAACGTCGATTTCCAGAGCGTTCGCGGCGAGTCGGGGCTGCGCGAAGCGAGCCTGCAAGTGGATGGTCAAACCCTGAAATTGGCCATCGTTCACGGGCTTGCCAACGCCCGAGTGGTGGCGGAGAAAGTGAAATCCGGAAAGTCGGACTACGACCTGATCGAAGTGATGGCGTGCCCCGGCGGTTGCATCGGCGGAGCAGGCCAACCGGTTTCGCGCAATCCCGAGGCGAAGCGGCAACGCGCGCGCGGCCTCTATCAGGCGGACAAATCACTGCAACTCCACAAGTCCCAGGAGAATGTTTTTGTCACCGATTGCTACACAAAGTTCCTGGGAGAAGTGGGCGGCGACAAGGCCCACCACTTGTTGCACACCGAATATCAAAGCCGGCGGCGCATTTCGGACGAGAGCATTTCGCTGATGGGCAGCCCGGCAGAAGAAAAGGTTCGCGTGGATGTTTGCCTGGGCACCAATTGTTACGTCAAAGGCTCTCAGGCGATCCTCAGCGGTCTTATGCAGCGTGTGGATGAAGAGCGCTTGGGGAACCTCGTAGACATTCGCGCTTCCTTCTGCTTCGAGAACTGCGAGCACGGACCAACGGTGAAAATCGGGGAAACGCTGCTGAGTGATTGCACGCTACAGAAGGCCAACGAGGCTTTGGATGAGCACTTGCAGCTACCCCCATTGGGAGGCGCGGGGTGCGCGGCTTGCCGCGAAAAGGCGACCTGCCAAACGCCGGGCACCGGATCGGTTTGATTTTGTAGCGGCGAGTTTACCTCGCCACGGTGACGTAGCGGCGGGTTTACCCCGCCACGGTGACGTAGCGGCGAGTTTACCTCGCCAAATGGCGGCGTAAAGCCGCCCGATTGAATTTGCTTCCCTCGCCCCCTTGGGGGAGAGGGTGGCCCGCAACCGGCGCTTTCATCAGCCGGGGCGGGACGGGTGAGGGGGTCGAAATCGTGCGGCACGCTCTGATCCTGATCCAAAGAACCGCGGGTGGTCCTAACCCCCTCACCCCCACGACCAGCAAAACGTGGGGCCCCCTCCGCCTTGCGGTCCCCCCTCTCCCCCAAGGGGGCGAGGGAAGCAAATTCAATCGGGCGGCTTTACGCCGCCATTTGGCGAGGTAAACTCGCCGCTACGTCACCGTGGCGGGGTCAAC
>JBKQVI010000403.1:0-30662 GCA_052139985.1 Terriglobia bacterium | reverse complement strand
CGCAGCTTGCCCAGGCGCAGGATAATTACGATAACACCTTCGTTCACTCTCCCGTGGAAGGCGTGGTCGTAAAGTGCCACATGAATCCCGGCGAATCCATCTCCTACGAATCGCTCTATCAACCGATCGTCTCGGTCTCCGACACGACGCACCTGATGGTGCGCACAGAGATTGATGAGACCGATATCGGGAAAATCAAAATCGGCCAGAACGCGTCAATTCGCTGTGACGCTTTCCGCAGCCAGACCATTTACGGCCACGTAGTGCGAATCAGCGGCGGGCTGGGCCCGAAGAAATTTCAGACCGATAATCCGACAGAAAAGATCGACATGGACGTTCTGGAAAACTTTGTGGAAGTCGATTCCGGCACGCCCTTGCGCGTCGGATTGCGAGTGGACGTTTACATCGAGCTCGCCCGCAAGGATGGCGTCCTGGTGATTCCGCTGCGGGCCGTGGAGTTTCAAGATGGCTTGGCCACCGTACACGTCAAAACTCCCAGTGGTGTGCGGTCCCGCAAGATTCAGTTGGGCGCGCAGGATGGCCTGAACATCGAAGTCGCCGACGGCCTGGGTGAGGGTGAGGAAATCGTCTTTTGAGTTTCAGCCGCGTGGCAGTCTAACCGTTTCCGGCCCTGTCGTTGTCCATGATAAGCAGAAACTTGGGCCAGTTATCTAGCAATGGTGGCGCCTTTCCGTACCCTGAAAGGGTGCCAGATAATAGCCGAGGGCAGCGCCCCAGAAGCGCTAAGGTAAAGCTTGACGTCGGCATATTTCTTCCGTACCTTGCCGGACATGAATGCACTGGACGAAGACTGGAACCTCTTCTTGGGCCTGTTGCTGCCGAGTTGGCTACGGGCGGCGCGCCTGAGCGGGGCGGTGGAGCGCTTGCGGGAGTTTGGCTCGGTGGAGGGGCTGCTTCGGGTGTCGCTGATGCGCGTCGGCTGTGGCCACTCGTTGCGGGAGACCATGGTTGGGGCCCAGGCGGTGGGGGAGTTGCCGGCCGCCCGCCGGAAGGCGCAGGAGCGCGCGGCGCGGGAACGGTGGGAACGAGTGCGCCGGGCGGAAGCGGAGCTGCAGCGGCAACAGGCGGAGAAAGCGGCGGCCGAGCAGGCGGAGGTGAAGGCCAGCGTGACCGATGCCGACGCGCACATCATGCGGCAGGGTGATGGCGGGTTTGCCCCCAGCTACAACGCGCAGATCTCCACCGACAGCGCTCACGGCGTGGTGGTGGCTTACGAGGCCAGCCCAGCGGGGGAAGACAGCCGGGAACTGCAGCCGGCACTGGAACGCATCGAGCAGAACACCGGCCGGCGGCCCGCACAAATCCTGGTGGACGGCAGCTACACGACGCGCCAGAACATCCTGGAGACCGCCGAGGGGCGCAGCGAATTGATCGGTTCGTTGGGCGCGAACCGCTCGCAACGCAAGTTGGAGCGGCACGGGGTGAGCCCGGAGTTCTTCTCCGAGCACTTCGTTTACGACGCCGAGCGCGACGGTTTCACCTGTCCGGCCGGGAAGTTCCTGCCTTACCAGAACCGCAAGCAGTTGGTGGGCGCGACGGAGAAGCACTATCAGGCGCCCGCGAGCGATTGCGGGGCGTGTCCGTTTCGTGCGCAGTGTTGTCCGCGGGCGAAACGCGGCCGCATGGTGATCCGCCTGGAAGAGGATGCGAAGGTCGCGGCCTTTCGAAAGAAGATGCAGGGCCCGGAGTACCAAGCGATTTATCGGCAACGCGCGCCGGTGGCGGAGTTCTCGAACGCCTGCCTGAAAGAGAAGCGAGGACTGCGGCGGTTTCTGCGCCGGGGCGGGGCGAAAGTGCACGCGGAACTGGCGTGGGCTTGCCTCAGTTGCAACGTGGCGATCTGGATGCGGCGCGTGTGGAAGGCGCCTCTGCCAACCGCAGCCTAGGAGACGTGTGCCCGAACGGCTCCATCGGGGCCGGAAGGGCAGAGAAAAGGGAGAAGCATCCTTGCCCGAAACGTCACAAACCCTCAACTCGGCCTCTGACCACGACTCGAATCGGTCCCAGCAGCCTGAAATGACCTCGAAAACGGCAAAAAATTCACAGCTTCGGAGCCTTTTTCCGCACGCTCTTGAGCCCGGCACCGGAGTTTGCACATTTCGGATGCCCCCAAACCAGACCCTCAAAGATCGTAGAGCCGACTACATCTGCATTTCGGCACAAACCGTCAAAGTGAGCACTCGAATTGTTGCCGAGTCGGACGATGTGGCCAGAATCGGCGCATCGTTCTATCCGTCGTTCCGCCTCCGGACGAGGCGACTCGAGGCTCGCCAAGATGGCGCTGCGCCGTAGCCGCGGCAATTTACTCAGCGTTCACAGCGCCATGCCGCCCGACACTTCAATTCTCTGACCATTGACCCGGCGATTCTCTTCGGAGAGAAGGGCGGCGATCATCGGTCCGATATCATCTGGCACACCCGCACGCCCCAGAGCAGCCATTTCCGCCACACGCTTGTCGATCTCGGGATTGTCCCGCACCATGCCGCTAAAGTCAGCTTGGATCGCGCCTGGCGCAACCACATTTGTCGTTATCCTAAGCGGGCCGAGTTCCTTGGCCAGGTAACGGGTCAGAACCTCCACCGCTCCTTTTGCGGCTCCATACGCGGAGCTGCCGGGAAGAACAAATCGTGCCAGTCCTGATGAAATGTTCCCGATGCGGCCACCATCGGTCCAACCTTTTCGTTTGCCATGAATGCTCCTTGGGTTCTTGAAAGTGGGCACCGCAGGTGTCAAAACGACTCTCCGACCAGTTCTTCGCTTTTCTTCCAGAGCGCTTCCGCATTTTGCGGATCGAGCGCGTACCCGCGCACGCCTTCGCTGATGGGGCTGATGACCACGTCGTCGGCAACGAGGTGGCCAACGTGGCAGTTCTCGCAATAGCGGCCACCGACTTCGTCCGCAGCAGCAACGACCGCGGCCCATACCGACGTGGCGGCACCCTGCGGAATCGTCTTGAACTCGAACGGCGCCTTGCCCTCCGCCGCGAGCGCCTGGTTCATCTGGACGACAAGCTTTTGCATTTGGCTCGGATCCAAGTGGCGGCCCAGTTCGGTCTGGATGGCTCCCGGATGCACGGCTGCGGCGCGCACCCCACGGCCTCGGTGCCTTTGATCGAAAGCCACGGCGAAAAGGATATTGGCTGTCTTCGACCGGCCATACGCGACGAAGGGGTCATACGGTGTCCGCTCGAAGTTGGGATCATCAAGATCAACGTTGGAAAATCGGTGACCCGACGAAGCCAGATTGATCAGCCGTCCTCCCGCACGGATCAGCGATGCAATCCGGTTGACCAAGACGAAGTGGCCCAAATGATTGGTGCCGAACTGCGTCTCGAAGCCGTCCGCCATATGCCCGAACGGTGCGGCCATCACTCCTGCATTGGCGATGACCACATCGAAGGGTTCGCCTTTGGCAAGAAGTGCATCGGCGCAGGCACGAACGCTCTTCAGGTTGGCAAGATCAAGCTCAACGAGCTCGGAGCTTCCACCCTTGGCTGCGGCGTCCTGTCGCACCTGAGCGGTTGCCGACTGGGCCTTGGTTAAATCCCGCGCCGCACCCACCACCTGCGCGCCATGCGCGGCAAGCGACCGTGCCGTCTCCACGCCGAGCCCCGCCGAAGCGCCCGTGACGAGGATCCGCTTACCGTGCAGATTCACTCCCGACAAAACATCTTCGGTCGTTGAGGTTGCTCCAAACACATTCGCCATTTTATTTCTCCTTGTATCGGCCCGTCCGAGTTCCGCATTTCTGCAACGGATATCGGATATCCATAAAGTCTGAATTCGTAGCGGCGGGTTCCCGTCCTCAAACGGGCTGTCGGCTGACGGAAAAACCGCCACTATTTCAATGATGGTCTTGTGATCCGAAACGATACGGCCGCCGATTCTTCCTTTAGGCTTCGAAATAGCGCATGTTCTCGAGATCGGAGATGAGACCGGGACCGGTGGGGTTCCATCCCAGCCTCTCCCGTGTATGCACGCTGGAGGCCGGGATGTCCCAGCTAGCGAACGCTCCGAGCCAGCGAAAGTGTTTGGCGGCCTCTTCCGGTGCGATGGAGACCACGGGCACTTTCAGGCCTCGGCCGATAACCTCCGCAATCTCTCGGACGGGCACTCCCTCCTCCGCGACGGCATGAAACCTTTCGCCTGCGTCCGCCTTCTCAAGCGCCAGCCGGTACAGCCGGGCAGTATCGAGGCGGTGAGCCGCGGGCCAGCGGTTGAGCCCCTCGCCGAGATACGCCGCAACACCTTTTTCGCGAGCGATATGGATTGCATAAGTAACAAGACCTTGCTTCACCGTGTCATGGACCTGGGGAAGCCGCACGATGGCCACGCGCACGCCTCGCGCCCCGACCGAGGCGGCCGCCTCTTCCGAAGCCGCACGGGGAACCACTTTGGAACTGGCCGGAGGATCGTGTTCGGTGGCGGGAATGCCTGGCCCGGAGTTCGCCATCCCGGTCCCGGAGGTGACAATCAGCAGTTTGCCGGAGCCGGCAAGCGCGTCGCCGAGCGCCTCGATGACTTGCCGATCGGTTTCACAGTTCGCCACATACTTCGAGAAGTCGTGATTGAAGGCGGTGTGAATGACCGCATCCGAATGGGCTGCGCCGCTGCGCAGGCTCTCCAGGTTTTCCAGATCGCCGCGGTGCACCTCGGCGCCGCCGGCGGCGAGCGACTGTGCGCCCGCCTCGGAGCGCGTAAGACCGAGCACCTGATGGCCCGCATCAATGAGCTCGCGAACGATCGCCGATCCGATAAATCCTGTTGCTCCTGTAACAAAAATCTTCATAAAAGCTCCTTTGCGTAAAGTTATCGGGACACGAAATCAGTGTACCGGCTGAGCCGCCGCGCGCGCGTTTGCGGCGATTCCTTCTATCTCTGAGCCTGGAAAGTAATTCATCTTCTCGAGATCGGCGATGAGGCCGGGGCCGGTGGGGTTCCATCCGAGGTTGGCGCGGGTCTGCGCACTGGACGTTGGAGCGTCCCTCCCCGCGAAGAAGCCGAGAAAGCCGAAATGCTCCCGGGCCTGTTCCGGCGAGATGGAAATGACGGGCACGTTCAGGCCGCGGCCGATGGCTGAGGCAATGTCTTTCAGCGGCACACCCTGTTCGGCGACCGCGTGGTACCGGGCTCCCGCTGTACCCTTCTCCAGCGCCAGCCGGTAGAGCCGGGCGGCGTCGAGCACATGCACGGCGGGCCAGCGATTGAGGCCATCGCCGACATACGCAGAGACGCCTGTCGCGCGGGCTACAGCGATCAGGGGGGTGACGAGACCCTGTTTTGCTGTGTCGTGGACCTGCGGCAAGCGCATCACCGAGGCGTGAACTCCGCTCTCCATCAGCGCGCCAGCAGTCGCCTCCGATACACGAGGAAGGGATGGAGAAGGAGAAAGCGGTGGATCGTCCTCCGTGGCGGCGCGGCCCTCAGCCACTCCGACTCCGGAGCTGACGATGAACAGGCGGCTGGAAGCCAGGAGCCCCGAGCCAATCGCCTCAATCGCGCGCTTGTCCAGTTCACAGCTTTCCGCGAACCTGGACCAGGCGTGCCGGAAGGCGGTGTGGATGACGGCGTCCGCCGCTGCCGCTCCGCTGCGCAGGCTTTCCAGGTCTTCCAGATCGCCGCGGTGCACCTCGGCGCCGGCGGCTTCAAGCGACTTTGCGCCCGCATCTGAGCGCGCCAGGCCGAGCACCTGGTAGCCCGCGTCAAGAAGTTCGCGAACGATCGCGGAACCGATAAATCCTGTTGCTCCTGTAACAAAGATTTTCATAAAAGCTCCTTTAAGTAAAGTCATTGGAATACACGGTCGACGGCACCTTGGAGTGCGGTAGCAGCAGCTACCGCCTTTCTACTTGGCTCTATACGGCCAATGGTTAAGGGCGAACCCAGCAAGGCGGTAGCTGCTGCTGCCGCACTCCTACTTGGTTTTATACGGCCAAGGGTTAAGGGCGAACCCAGGAAGGCGGTAGCTGCTGCTACCGCACTCCAAGAACTGCACTCCGGCGCGCCAGCTCACCCCTGCCCTAGAACACGAAATCAGTGCGCCGGGGGAGCCGCCGCGCGCGCGTTTGCGGCGATTCCGTTGAGCTCGGCGATGAGATCCGCAGGGAGTTCCAATGCCGCGGCAGTGAGATTGTCGCGAAGATGGTTGATCGAAGAGGTGCCGGGGATCAGCAAAATGTTGGGAGAACGCTGAAGAAGCCAGGCCAGCGCGACTTGCATGGGACTGGCCTGCAGGGATGCCGCTACCCGATCGAGCACCGAAGACTGCAACGGTGTGAATCCGCCCAACGGGAAAAACGGGACATAAGCGATGCCTTGCGGCGCGAGAGCGTCGATAAAGGCGTCGTCACCGCGGTTGGCCACGTTGTAGAAGTTCTGGATACAAACAATCTCCGTGACTTGCTGCGCCTCCTGGAGTTGCCGGGGGGTGACGTTGCTGAGACCGATGTGGCGAATCAGTCCCTGATGCTTCAACTCGACCAGCACCCTCAAAGGTTCCTCGATGGATCCTTCCGTCGGTTCCAGCATTCCGCCCACGCGAAGGTTGACGACGTCGAGGGCGTCGACACCGAGATTCCGAAGATTGTCATGAACGCCGTCGATCAGCTCCTCCCGCGAAAGAGCCGGAATCCACGATTTGTCCGCTCCGCGCCGGGCCCCCACTTTGGTTACGATTGTCAGGCCGGACGGATAGGGATGAAGGGCCTTTTTGATGAGTTGATTGGTAACGTGCGGGCCGTAATAATCGCTGGTGTCGATATGGTTCACTCCAAAACCGACCGCGTCTCGCAGGACCGCAATTGCCGCGTCAACGTCCCGTGGCGGTCCCCAGATTCCGGGGCCGGCCAGTTGCATGGCGCCGTAACCCATTCGGAAGAGGCTGGTTGAGGTACCAGCAAGAGCAAATGCGCCACCGAGCTTCGCCGGTTTCGTCATCCTAATTTTCCTCCCGCCTGCAGGCCAGTTTTGTTAAAATGGAGAGTGTCTCCACATTAATTGATTACCGGAGAGTATCTCCGGTTACAAGATATTTTTGCCCATGGCCATAAAACGTTCACAACCTGCAGCAAGAAAGCCGCGCGCCGACGCCCAGCGCAATCGCCAGCGCATTCTGGAAGTGGCCAAGGAGGCCTTTACGCGCCTTGGTGCCAATGCCAGTTTGGACGACATCGCCAAGGAATCAGGCGTGGGTCCGGGAACTTTATATCGCCACTTTCCGGCGCGCGCGGAACTTCTCCATGCGGTTTACCGCTCGGAGCTCGAAAAGCTGGCCGCGGCGGAGCAGAGGTTTTCTCGAACAATGTCCCCGCTGGAAGCATTGCGAGCCTGGCTCTTATTGTTCGTTGATGGTATCGCAACAAAAAAGCTGATCGCCCCGGCCGTGAATACGCTGGTGTGCGATCCCATGAAGGTGTTCGAAGCTTCCTACGCGCAGGTCCATGAAGCCCTCCGTGCCTTGGTGAAGCGCGCGGTCCGGAGCGGCGACATCCGTAAGGACCTCGACCCGCTTGACCTACTTCGGGCTCTTGTCGGCGTCGCCCATGTGGCATCCAGCCCTGACTGGCAGCAAAGCGCCAAGAGACTGGTGGACATCCTGATCACCGGCTCGCGCCCGGCGAAATAGACCCGAGGACTCAGTCCCGGATGACTCGGAAACAGACCACTTGGCTGATACGGCCTAACCGCCGAACGGCACGCGGCATCGCTGGCAATTCGGAGAGCAAGTTGGCACCGTCATGCACGGAAGGTTACCCCAAACCTAAACCTCTAATCCCTCGCCCCGAATTTCGGCGCCCACCTGTTTGCAAGATACGAAAATGCGTCAATTTCCAAATTCCGTATATGAGATTGCGTAGAACCCCTACGTCTGTCACATGTCAAGCACGTATCATGCTTGTTATCAATTAGATTCAGCCCGATGAAAGTACCGGGCCTCTGGCCCATGTCTTGCTCAGACGTTGACCGGGTAGTTTCGCTGTAATCTCTTTGCCATTAAAAGCTGCATGATACTTCCGTAACCTTCTGAGATTGGAATTGAGGATGAGTGTATTTCCAGACTCAGTTCTTATTGGCGTAGCCGTAGCGAATGAGGTATTCGGCAGCCTGCTGCACCGGCGTGTCGTTACCCAACGGACAGATTGCCGGCCGGTCGACTTGATACCACCGATAAATAGAATCGATTGGATTTCCTTGCTGTCATTGTCTCATAATGTCGGTCCGGTACGAGTCTCGCCCGCGAGTTCACGCGTTCGGTAAATCTGACTCCTGGTTTGCTGCTTGCTTCGCTTAATGTTGAAATGGTTTCCCCCGTCCGGGGAAAATATGTAGGCATTTATTTTCAGTAGCTTATAGACGCTAAGAGCTATTTAACTTCTAAGGGAGGAACACAATGTCGAAGTGGATCCGAAGTCGTTGGCAAGGCATGGTCCTTCTTTGCGCGCTGGCGTTCGTATTTTTCGTCGGAGTGCAGCCCGCATTGTCGCAGTCTTCCATTTCGACGGGGGACATCGTCGGCACAGTCGCCGATCAGACCGGCGCCCTAGTGCTAGGCGCAAAGGTCACCATTACGAACAAAGCTACCGGGCGCTCGTTGAGTGCGACCACGAATTCAGCCGGACTCTATAACTCCGGTCCGTTGACTCCCGCTGAGTATACCGTGCGTGTTGAGGCGGCGGGCTTCTCCACTGCTGAACTCAGCCTAACCGTGCAAGTGAACAACACGTCGAACGGGAACGTATCGCTGCACGTGGGCTCGACGACCACCGTCATCGAGGTTGCGGCGACCGGGGTCCAGGTGAATACGGACCAAGCGACGGTGCAGGGTGTCATCACCACTTCGCAGATCGAGAATTTGCCCATCAATGGCCGCAACTATCTGCAACTGGCCCAGCTTGAGCCCGGGGTTCAGATCCAGGATGGCGCCGTTTTTGACCCCACGAAGAATGGCTTCTCTTCCATCTCCTTTGGCGGTCGGTACGGACGAACGGCCCGCATTGAGGTGGACGGCGGCGACATCAGCGATGAAAACGTGGGAACCACCACGATGAACATTCCTTCCAGCGCTATTCAGGAATTTCAGATCGAGCAGTCCTCGCTGGACTTGTCGAGCGGCATGACCTCCTCCGGCGCGGTCAATATCTCCACCCGCTCGGGCACGAACGGATACCACGGTGAAGGATATTATGCCGGGCGCTCGCACGACTTGGCCGCCCGCGTTGCCCCGGAAGACCTTTTCTTCCGCCGCGAGCAGTTCGGGACCAATTTCGGCGGACCCATTAAGAAAGACAAACTCTTCTTTTTCATGGACTGGGAGCGTTCGCGGCAGGACTATTCCGCGCCCGTCCAACTCGGAGGACTCTTCTCCGGGCTTTCCAGTTCTATCAATCAGCCTTTCAAGGAACATGATGCGTTTGGCCGGTTGGATTGGCAGGCGACTGACAAACTCAAGGTTTTCTATCGTTATACTTACAACATCAATAGCAACGTGGTTCCGTTCATTCCCAACACTTTTTCGCCTTTCGAGAACCGCGACCATGCCCAGGATCACTTGGCCGGCTTCGATTTGACGACTGGAAAATTCACTCACAGCTTCCGCTTTGAATTCCTGCGCTTCGCCAACCAGATCTCGGGCGCGACGGCCGGCTACGACCCCGCGCCGGGACTCGAAGTCGCCATTGGCGGCGACCCTTACTGCCTCACCGGGGGCGCGGACGTTTTCTGTTCGGGACCTAACTTTCTGGCTCCCCAGATCACCCAGCAGCATGACCTGGAGTTCAAGTACGATGGCAGCACGACGTGGGGCAAGCACGTGATCCGCTACGGGGCGGAAATCAACCGCATCCTGGGCGGGGGTTATGCATCGTTTCTAGCCACGGCGCCCGCCGTGGGCGACAACTATACTGCCGCTGACATCACTGCCGCCGCGTCGGGCCCCTTTGCCGGCGGGTCATCCAACCCGCTGAATTATCCTGTGGATGACGTGACTCTCGGCAATGGCGTCGGCTATGGGTCCGCGATTCCGCGCTTCGGATTTCCGGGTGGCGGCCAATTTGACACGCGCTTTGCGTGGTATATCGGCGACAATTGGAAGATCCGGCCGAACCTCAACGTCAGTTTGGGATTGCATTACATTCGAGACACGGGTCGGAGCGACTCAGAACTGGGTCCGAATCCGGTGATCAATGAGTTCGGAGCGGGATTGGGCAATCAAGTCCACCAGCCCAATCTTAATTTTGCTCCTCAGATCGGGATTGCTTGGGACCCAACCAAGAGTGGCAAGACGGTGATACGCGCGGGCGCCGGAATTTATTACGAGAATACGGTGTGGAACAACGTGTTGTTTGACGCCCCGGCACGCCTGCAACAAGGACTGTTTCTGGGATTCACTGACGGCTGCGGCACCATCAGCCTTCCCGGTGGTGGGAGCATCAACGCCAATAGCATCTGTGGGCAACCCATCGGAACCGTGCAGAATCAAATCGTTGCGGACCAGCAGGCATTCCAGGCCGCCACGATCGCCGCGGGCCCGGCCGCGAATGGTAGCTATATCGGGAACGCCGGCGCTGACAACTCGAACACGGGCACAAATTTGTTCGCCCCCAATTTCCGCACGCCTTATTCCATCCAGCTCAACGGCGGAATCCAGCATGAATTTCGGCCTGGAACCGTGCTGAGCGTCGATTATTTGCGGAACCGAGCGCTCCACTACCTGGTCTACTATGACACCAACCACGTGGGTGCGGCTCGTTACCTGAACACCACCAACGCGACGAACGCCATCAATACCACGCTGGGGAATTGCGGCGTTGGGTTGATCGGTGCGGCCATCAGCAACTGCCCCTCCGACCCGCTTGGACCCAATGATCCTAACGCTGCCAATTATGTACCCCGCCCAGCCACGATCTCGGACTTTGCCAGCAACGGTCTCGACTCCGGCGCTGCCTTCGGTGGCGGATTTCCAAATTCCGGCGCGGCCTTCCCGGGAATTAACCAGAGTCTCGGCCAGAATTACATGCTTCAGCCCGTCGGATACTCGGTCTACAACGGCTTGGATGTTTCCCTCAAACAGCAGGTGAAGAACCCCATGCCGGGCGTAAGGGGCTTGAACCTCCAGGCTTCGTACTCGCTCTCGCGCCTCAATTCGATGGTGACTGACCAGGATTTCGGCGGAGCGCTTACCGACTGGGACAATTACAACCACTATATCGGGCCGAATGCGTTGGACCGTACCAACCAGTTCTCCTTTGGGGGAGTGTTTAACATTGTTAAGGGGTTTCAGTTGAGCCTGATTGTCCACGCCGACAGTTCGCTGCCCCAAACCCTTACGGTGTCTCCGGGAGCGCAACGCGAGGCTACCAATTCGCAAATCTTCCAAACCGATTTCACCGGTGATGGGACCACCGGCGACGTTCTGCCGGGTACCAACACCGGACAATTCGGGCGCAGCATCAACCCCAGCAACATTAACCACTACATCGACGCGTATAACACTAAATACGCCGGTCAGCTCACGCCTGCCGGGCAAGCGCTGGTTTCCGCTGGTCTGTTCACCACTGGCGAATTGCAACAATTGGGTGCGGTGGCCCCGCAAGTGGCGGACGCCCCCGCTGGAGAGGTGGGTATGGGAGGCTTGTTTTACGCCGATCTGGGTCTGACATACATTGCCAAGATTCACGAGTCGATTACCCTACAACCTAGCCTCACCTTCTATAATGTTACCAACTCGCAAAACTACGATCAAGGTAACACGCTCCTAAGCGGAATCCTGCAAACCGTTGGTGCTGTCTCTCCGGGTTCGGCCAACAGCACCACTTACGGCCAGCGTAGCACCCACGTGACGCTGGGCTCCGGCGTGTACGGCCAAGGCGGCCCGCGCGTCATCGAGTTCGGCTTGAAACTTACGTTCTAATCCGGTGCTCTGAGGAAGGAAAAATCCCGCCCGTGTCACCAAGCACGGGCGGGATGTTCCCGCCAGTCGGGTACACCTACACAAAATCCATCAGACAATTCCCAGGCGCCATCGCCCGCGCAGAGTCAGTGCGGCCAATATCCAAACCGCGAGGCGGCGAAGGCGAGAACCGGCGTGGGGAAGGGAGGTCGTATTCACCGCGAAGCGCTTTCATCCAGGACTTCTTGCACGCGGCCGAGAATGAGCGACGGCATCAAGGGGTGTCCCTCCAGCGATTGGCCCACGGCGATTTCGAAGTTGGGGTGTTTCTCCTTCGCGGCGGCGACGAGCTTCGGCAAATCGCGGCGCAAGTGCAGGCCAACAGTGAGGAAGTAGGGAATCACGATGAGGCGTTCAAGTCCGGCCTCGGCAGCTTCCATGACGCCGGTGAGGAGGCCGGGTTGCGCGCTATCGAGGAACGCGGCGCGAACGTAGCGGTAGGGCCCGGCGGCCTCGATTTTTCTGGCTAAATCGCGCACACCGCGGTTGGCTTCCTCCACCGGGCTGCCGTGGGCGAACAATAGAATCCCTGTCGTCATCTATCCACAGATTACGCAGATTTCACAGATTAGACAAGCACAAGACAGTCAGCACAAGACAATCAGAAAGTCTGAGGCAGCGGGCATCGAAACAAGGCGTCCTGCTGCCGCGAAGAGGTTGGGGATGATCGTCCAACGCCGTCCGTCTGCCGCTTTAGCTTGTTTTCTCTCTCTGCCAAATCTGAGTAATCTGCGAAATCTGTGGATAATGTGGACCCCAAATGTAGCGTTTGTATTCAAGCGCGCGCGTGCCGAAGTTCACCAGGAGGCCGATTTCATACCCTGATGCCTTGAGATAATTAAGGATTTGAGCTGCTTCGATACCACTTAGTTTGGTGAGCGCCTTGAGTTCAACGATTACCGAGGCAAAGCACACGAAGTCAGCCCGGTAAGTGGTGTTGAGTTCCTGGCCCTTGTAGGAAATCGGCAAGTCCACCTCTCGCTGGGAGGGTACGCCGCGCGCGGCGAGTTCCAGCGCCGGGGCCTCCTGATAGACCGCTTCCAGAAACCCGCAGCCCAGCTCGCGGTGGACCTCCATCGCCGCGCCGATCGCGACATACGTCCTCTCATCCCCTCTTTCTTCACTCATTGGCCTCCATAGATTACGCAGATTTCTCAGATTGGGCAAAGCAAAGACAGTCAGAAAAGCCGGTACCGTACCGGTTTAAACGCAAGCCGGTGTTGGTGGAGCGATATTGAAGAATGGCCGCGCCGGTTTCCGGTCTGCTCGTAATGTTTTTTCCCGTTCTCAATCTGTGTAATCTGCGTCATCTGCGGACTAGCTCTCCGCTTCTTCTCCCGCGGGAAGGAACACTGCGGCCGCGCCATACACTCCCACGTTGGTCCGCAGTTTGGCGGGCAGCACCGGCGTCTCCGCCGCGAAGCCATTGACCGTGTGGTGAGGTATTGTTTCTCTGATCTTATCAAACAAGGGCTTGCCAATATGAGAAACACCGCCGCCAATCACAATGGCTTCCGGGTCGAACAGGCTGATCATGCCCGCCAGCCAGAAGCCCAGTAAAAAGCCGGTCTCATCGAGAATCGTTTTGGCCACACGGTCGCCCTTGCGGGCCGCCTCCTGAATCATCTGCGGCGAAATCTGCTCGGCGCGGCCGTTTGTCAACTCGCGCAGAATACTGGGAAGGCTATGTTCCTGTTCCAGCATTACGCGCGCCCGCCGAGCCATTCCCGGGCCGGCTGCCAGCGATTCAATGTCGCCATAGGTTCCGCATCCGCAGCGATAGGGACTGTGAAAGTCGATGGAAACGTGCCCGCCTTCGCCCGCGATGCCATTCTTGCCGTGATAGATTTTGCGGTCGATGATGATGCCGGTTCCGATGCCGGTGCTGACGGTTACGTAGAAAACATCCTTGTATCCTACCGCCGCGCCGAACAATACTTCTGCCAATCCGGCAGCGTTCGCGTCATTCTCCAATTTGGCCGGCACGCCGAACTCTTTCTCCACCATTTTTGCCAATTCGATATCCCGCCAGCCGTACAGGTTGGGAGGATTCAGCACCACGCCCGTCTTGGGATTTAGCGGGCCGGGGGCGCAGATGCCGATGCCGCCAATGTTTCCCTTGCCTCCGGCCGCGCGCAGCAAGCGCCCGATCAATTGGATGATCTGGGCATAACTCTTATTGAAGCCCTTCTCCGCGTGCGTGGGGACGACCTGCGATTCCAACAGCCTCCCCTTTAGATTGACCAGCCCACCTGCCACCTTTGTCCCACCCACATCAATGCCGATAATAACCTTCCCCATAAATTACGGTCTCCCTTCGCGAGAACCCTGACGGTCCGATGGCCTTTCCGACTTAGCACTCCGTTGGAATCGGCCGCTAATTTCCAACCCCGGAGCCCCGGTGTCCTGGAAAACGCAGAGTATAACGCAAGGTTGCCGGTTTTAGGTAATCGGGTATAAGAAAGGGAAAGCAATCGGGTTCCCGGCGTGGGCGAGTATACCAGAAAAGTACATGCATGCTTGACGCATCCCAGTCCATTCTTTATGATGACTTGCAGGCATTTAAGCCGCATGAGGCCGTTCATGTCTCGAGGTCGCGCTGCACGGTTGATCCCGATTTCCCCCACGGATGTGGCGATCCCGGACAAGCTGTATTTCCGCATAGGTGAGGTCAGCGAACTGACTCGCACCAAAGCCTTTGTCCTACGCTACTGGGAAACGGAATTCCCTTCGCTGCGGCCGGTAAAGAGCCAATCGGGCCACCGGCTTTATCGCCGCAAGGATGTGGAGCTGATCTTTCAGATCCGCCGCCTGCTTTACGAAAAAGGGTTTACCATCGACGGTGCGCGCCGGCATTTGGCGGCCGAGAGCAGGAGTCCCGTCGAGCAGAAACACTTGTTTCAACCATCCCTGAATGCGTCAGAACTAAAGGCCATCCGGCAGGACGTTCAGACGATATTGACAATGCTTTCACGGAAGTGCTAGCTTGATAGATTGCGCCTTGCTCCATCAAATCCCCTGTGTGGGCGCAAATGGCGGTGACGGGACGTAGCGCAGCCTGGTAGCGCACTTGCTTGGGGTGCAAGGGGTCGGCAGTTCAAATCTGCCCGTCCCGACCACTTGAGAATAGTGGCTAGTAGTCAGTGGGTAGTGGCTAGTGTGCGGGTCTTGTTCGCTTTCAGCGCTGACCATTAACCACTAACCACTAGCCACTGGTAACTGCTCTTATCGGGGCGTAGCGTAGCCTGGTAGCGCGCTTGGTTCGGGACCAAGAGGTCCCCAGTTCAAATCTGGGCGCCCCGACCATCTTCCTGGCGGACTCTGAAAACGTGCTCTAAGCGCACGGAACGACGTCTAAACATCTCTCTGATTACACCTAAATATCAGTCCTTCCCACGGGGACAGATTTAACCGGCAGATCGGTCAATTTGTCATTATAATGGATGCGTCTGGCGCGAGCTTCGTGGCAGGTGTTATGTACCTGGCACCGCTCCGGCATGAATTCAGGCGCTGCATCAAGGCAACGCAGAAGGAGAATTTCAATGCCCTATATTACCGTGGGAAGGGAAAACTCCGGCAACATCGATCTCTACTATGAGGACCATGGCACGGGCCAGCCCGTGGTCATGATCCACGGATATCCACTGAGTGGGTCCTCCTGGGAGAAGCAGGTGCCCGTTCTCCTGGAGGCAGGTCACCGAGTCATCACCTACGACCGCCGAGGGTTCGGTAAGTCCAGTCAGCCGACGTCCGGTTACAATTACGACACCTTTGCCGCGGACCTGCACACCATCGTAACTCACCTCAAACTTAGTGGTTTCACGCTGGTCGGCTTCTCCATGGGCGGCGGGGAAGTGGCCCGCTACTTGGGGAAGTACGGATCGAAGGGCGTCAGCAAGGCCGTCATCATTTCCGGCGTTCCACCGTTCCTGCTGAAGACGGCGGACAATCCGGAGGGTGTGGAGGGGAGCGTCTTCGACGGAATCCAGAAGGCTGTCGTCACGGACCGTTACGCTTTCTTCACCGAGTTTTTCAAGAATTTCTACAACACGGACCTGCTACTCGGCAAGCGCGTCAGCGAACAAGCCGTCCAGGCGAGTTGGAGCGTCGCCGCCGGGTGCTCGGCTACGGCCAGTCTCGCGTGCGTGCCCACATGGCATGAGGACTTCCGCCAGGATTTGGCGCGTATTGACGTGCCCACGCTGGTCCTCCACGGTGACGCGGACCGGATTCTTCCCATCGCTGCCTCTGGACACCGAACCGCCAAGTTGATTAAGGGCGCTCGGATGTCGGTGATAAAAGATGGGCCGCACTGCATCACCTGGACACACGCGGAATCGGTCAACAATGAACTGCTGGCGTTTCTGGGAAGGGAAAGGCAAAAATCCCAGGCCGTCTAAAGCCCGCAGTGCTACGGCAGTCGGCGGACGGAATCAGCGGTTGCCAGGGTGCTCCGCCATCTCTCTTAGCTGCTTGGTGCGAGGTGTCGTTTGAGCCTGCGCCCAGCGCTTTGAAGTGCGGTAGCAGCAGCTACCGCTTTCTGCGGGTGGTTTATGCGCATCGTTTGATACCAATCGACCAACACCCGCACGCCCTGCGCCCCGACCGAAGCGGCTGCCTGTTCCGAAGCCACGCGGGGAATGGGGGAATTGGGCGCATCTTCTTCGGTCGTGAGCCGGCCCGGCGTGATGGCGGCGCCGGTCCCGGAGGTGACGATCAAGAGGCGGTCAGAACCCACGAACGTCGAGCCGAGAGCCTTGACGGCCCGCCGATCGATTTTACAGTTCACCTCAAATTCCGAAAAGCCATGGATAAACGCGGTGTGGATCACGCCCTCCGGGGCGGCGGCGACGCGGCCGTGCAATCAGCTTGACACCCAACCGCTTTTACCAGGGAACGATGCCGTTGCGGTCGGAAACAGTGCCGGTGGGGCCGTCGTCGGGCAACAACGCAAGGCGGATGGCTTCGGCAGCGCCTTCCGGAATGGTCTGGGTGCCGAGGTGGCCGTTGAGGTCGGTAGCGGTATAGCCGGGATCGGCGGAATTGACCTTGATGGCGGTGTCGCGAAGTTCGTAAGCGAGTTGCACGGTGAACATATTGAGGGCAACCTTGGAGGCGCTGTAGCCGATCAGCTTGGTGGCGGCGTACGGGTGATTGGGGTCGGCGTTCTTGGTGAGCGACCCGAGGCCGCTCGAGACGTTGACAATCCGCCCCGAGGGGGCTTTGCGCAGCAGCGGCAGCATGGCTTGGGTGACCGCGAGCGGGCCGAGGAAGTTTGTGCGCAAGACACGTTCGACCGCACCGAGTTGGGCAGTATGAGCACGGCCGTCGCCCGGGTCATTGATGCCGGCATTGTTGACGAGGATGTCGAGGCGGCCAAAGTCTGTTCCGATGGTGGCTGCCGCGGCGGCGATCGAGGCGTGGTCAGTGACGTCGAGGGGAAGGAAGCGGGCGGTGATGCCCTCGGCGGCGAGGGTGGCCGCGGCCTGCTTACCGGCGTCCGGCTTGCGCGCGCCCACCAGCACGGTCACGCCGGTGCGCCCGATCTGGCGGGCGACTTCAAAGCCAATTCCTTTGTTGGCCCCGGTAATCAGTGCGATTTTCTTCGATGATGTGTCCATATTTGTTTCTCCTGTCTATGTTCCCAGTGGGAATTCTCGGACTCCTGAGCGGAATCATTTCCAAACAACCACAGTCAATTCTGCGCAGTGGGACGGACGATAACCTCTCCAAATCCAGGTGGGGCGGCTGAGTCGATCGCGTCCTCGAGACTACATTACCAGGGGAGCGGGCCGGCTGCGTTCGAGAACGTGCCCGTCGGACCATCCGGGCCGAGCAGCGCGAGGCGCACGGGCTCGCGGGCGCCCTCCTCGACAGTCTGTGTGCCCGAATAGTTGTTGAGGTTCGTCTTGGTGAAGCCCGGGCAGGCGGCGTTGACCTTGATCCCGGTCGATTCCAGCTCGATCGCCATGGCGAGCGTCATCGCGTTGAGAGCTGTCTTGGACGCAGGGTAGACGGGGCCGAAGATCGAGCGGTGGGGGAAGGCCGGGTCCGAGTTGCGCGTGAGGGAGCCAACGCCGCTCGACACGTTCACGATGCGGGCGGCCGGCGCCTCGCGCAAGAGCGGCAGCATCGCCTGGGTCACGGCGAGGACACCGAACACGTTGGTCTCCCACACCGCGCGCACTTCATCGAGTGAGACGTTGCTCGGGCGTGTCGATTTCGCGTACTCCTCGACCGAGCCGCCCGATAGGCTTCGCGTATGCGAGATGGCCGCGTTGTTGATCAGCACGTCAAGGCGGCCAAACTCGCTGCGGATGCGCTCCGCCGCGGTGCCGATCGAAGCCTGATCCGTCACGTCGAGCTGGATGGCGCGCGCGTCCGGCCCAACCTCCTTGGCCGCAGCCTCGCCGCGCTCGAAATTGCGCGACCCCACCAGCATCGTGAAGCCGTGTGCCACAAGATCCTTCGCGATTTGAAGTCCGATCCCTTGATTAGCCCCGGTAACCAGGGCGACTTTCTTCGATGATGTGTCCATATTCGTTTCTCCGTTTCTGTTGAGTGTTCCCGGACTGCTCAATGCGGCCGTTTCAAGAAGGGCCCAATCATCCCTGCGCAGTGGGACGGACAACGATCTCGCCCACATCCACATCGGGCGGCTGTTCAATCGCGAAGGCGATAGCGCGGGCAATCGCACCCGGCGGGATCGCCATCTTCTCCATGGCACCGGCAATCTGGGCCTTCACCTCCGGATTGGTCATGGAATCCACGAGGTTGGTCTGAACGAACCCTGGTGAAATAATGGTCACGCGCAGCTTCTCGCCCGCTTCCTGGCGCAAACCCTCGGAGATGGCGCGGATGGCGAACTTCGTGCCGGAATAGACCGCCATGGTCGGCTTCGTGATCAGTCCAGCCGTGGAAGCGATGCTCACGATATGCCCGAAGCCTTGTTTGCGAAAGACGGGCAGCACTGCCGCGATCCCATACAGAACGCCCTTGATGTTGACGTCAATCATCTCCTCCCAATCGTCGACGCGCAGTTCATCAAGCAGGGAAGTTGGCGCAATGCCCGCATTGTTGATGAGAACGTCGAGTTTGCCGTACCGCTCACAGGCCAGGGTTACAAGGTTGGATAAGTCGGCACGCCGTTTTACGTCGGCGCCAGCGTAAGTGGCTTCACCGCCCGCAGCCGTAATGCGTGTCGCCACCGCCTTCAGACGATCCACGCCACGCGCCCCGAGCACGAGCTTCGCGCCACGCTCAGCGAGCAGGAGCGCCGTCGCCTCACCGATTCCGCTGCTTGCTCCGGTAATGACGACGACCTTGTCTTTGATGCCTGACATGACAATCTCCTATCCCTGGTTCGACAGCTCACGCGTTACGCCAGACCGAGCTGCCTTCTTATTGCTCGTCTCCTGACACTTCCGCTTTTTCGCTTGCGTGTTCCCCGTCGGTCAAATAATATGAATAATGCTTCAGGTTGGCAATTCGCATATGGCCCATATCGTTCAAAGTGCATTCGAACCAAGAAAGACGCCCGTTCAGGCGAGAGCGACGGTTACGGTGGAGGCGATTGCCGAAGCGACTATTCAGGTTTTGCTGAGCCATGGGGCGGACCGCCTGACCACGACGCGGGTGGCGGAGCGGGCCGGCGTCTCGGTGGGAACGTTATACCAGTACTATCCGAATAAGCAGTCGCTGCTGTTCGCCGTGCTGGAACACCATCTGGACAAGGTGACGGCGGCGGTGGAGGCTGCCTGTGACCGCGCTCGCCACAAGCCGCTGGCGGACATGATCAAAGAAGTCGTGGAAGCGTTTGTGGACGCCAAGATGGAACGCCCCGATATTTCCATGGCGCTTTACCGGATCGCCGCGGAAGTGGACGGACCCGCGCTGGTGAAGCGGGCGGGGGAACGCTCGCGGAAGGCGCTCGAGGCGATCCTAAGCACCGCGCCGGATGCCACGCCGCAGTTGGATAAGTTTGCCATTCAGACGATGTTCTCGGCAATGGGCGGAACAATGCGGGGCCTGCTGGAGGCGGGAGCGTCACCCGCGGTGGTTCGCAAGCTGCGAGAGCACCTCGTGCTGCTTTGCCAGTCGTACGTGGCGGCTTTAGGTAAACAGCCGCGTCACATTTAGCCCGCCGCAATACAAACACATCGCGCATCCTTCTAACCAGTGCGGCAAAGAAAGAGATTCACCACGGAGTGCACAGAGGCCACGGAGAAAACTGCCCACGAGTGTTCTGTCTCCGTGATCTCTGTGAATCTGTGGTGAAAGCTTTTGGTTGCGCTTCCGTTGCGCTCCACTGCAAATGCCAAGAACCGAAGCGCGCTGTTGCGTTCGATTTGGAACACAACGGCGCGCTTGGCGGCTCTCTTGCCGCCTTGGTTCCAGCTCAGAAATAGCGCATATGGTTAAGATCTTCAATGAGCCCGGGCTGATCTGTTGGGTGCCATCCCAGCCATTGCTGCGTTAGCGCGCTTGAGGCCGGAGCGTCGACGCCCATAAAGTGCCCAAGCCAGCCGAAATGGGCGGGTGCCAGCTCGGGAGACATGCTCGCGACGGGCACTTTCAGGCCCCGGCCAACTGCCTCAGCGATCTCCCGGAGCGGCACGCCCTCTTCGGCGACCGCGTGATACCGGGTTCCCGCGGTACCCTTCTCCAAAGCCAGCCTGTAGAGGTGCGCGGCATCGAGCCGATGTACCGCTGGCCAGCGGTTACTCCCATCGCCAACATACGCCGAAACACCCTTCTCGCGGGCTACGGCGATCAGGTAGCTGACCAGGCCTTGTTTCTCGGGGTTGTGGACCTGCGGAAGTCGCACCACCAGCGCCCGCACGCCCTGCGCCCCGACCGAAGCGGTGGCCTGCTCCGAAGCTACACGGGGAAAGGGGAAATTGGGCGCATCTTCTTCGGTCGTGAGGCGACCGGGGGTATAGGCAACCCCGGTGCCGGAGGTGACGATCAAGGGGCGGTCAGAGCCAACGAGGGCCGAACCGAGAGCCTCAATGGCGCGCCGATCGATTTCGCAGTTCGCTTCGAATTTCGAAAAGTCATGGATAAACGCGGTGTGAATCACGCCATCCGCGACGGCAGCTCCACTCCGCAAGCTGTCGAGATCCTCAACGTCGCCTCGATGGACCTGGGCGCCCGCGGCGACGAGAGACTTGGCCCCTGCATCGCTGCGAGCCATTCCCAGCACCTGATGGCCCGATTGCAGGAGTTCTTGCACGAGAGCCGAACCGATAAAACCTGTAGCACCTGTGACGAATACACGCATCGCAATCTCCTTTGACTTGCTTGATGACTTTGACCGCATTCGCGGCCCGGTTACGATGATAGGCGGTTGAGAAAATACGGTCTATGCTGTAGAGTCCGTATTATCTTCGCAATCGTCCGAGGTGGCCCATGGATCCGCTTTCCGATGTGCTCTCGCTGGTGAAGCCGCACAGTTATACGGTTGGTGGCTTTGATGTGGGTGGAGAGTGGTCCGTCCGATTCGGCCAGCATGAAGGCGTCAAATGCTACGCGTTGGTTTCCGGCCAGTGCTGGCTCGCGGTGGAGGGCGTCCCCGATCCGGTGCGCGTCAGGGCAGGGGACTGCTTCCTGCTGCCCACTGGACGGCCTTTCCGCCTGGCGAGCGACCTGGGTTTGACGCCTGTCGATGCTCAGGCGCTTTTTCAATTCCCGCTGAATGGTGTCATCCGCACCTACAAGGGTGGCGGTGACTGCTTTGGAGTCGGCGGGCACTTCACGTTTGCCAGCAAACATGCGGGAATCTTGCTGGGGGTCCTGTCGCCCATCGTGCATATTCGCAAAGAAACGGACAAGTCGGCGATGCGCTGGTCGCTCGAGCGGATGATGCAGGAGCTACGCGAGCCGCAGCCGGGCAGCTTTCTGGTGGCGCAGCAGCTTGCCTACATGCTGCTGGTTCAGGCGCTGCGGTTGCACCTGGCGGAAGGATTGAAGGGTGGCGTGGGATGGCTGTTCGCCCTGGCCGATAAACAGATGAGCGCGGCCATCACCTCGATGCACGACAATCCGGCGCATGGCTGGACAATCCAAGAGTTGGCGGAACGCGCCGGCATGTCGCGATCGACCTTTGCCTTGAAATTCAAGCAGACGGTGGGGAAGTCACCCATCGAATACCTGACGCGCTGGCGAATGCTGCTGGCGGGCGACAGGCTGGTGAATTCCGGCGATCCCATTTCCGCCATCGCCATCGCGCTCGGCTACGAATCCGAAAGCGCCTTCAGCACCGCCTTCAAGCGGGTCATGGGTTGTTCGCCACGGCAATATAGCCGCGGCCGGAATCCGGCTTTCCCTTCACATAGCGTGGGGGAAGCCGCCCGCGCCAATCTGCTCGAAGCTACCGCAGCAGGATGACGGCGTGGCCCCCTGAATAACCCATCCTTGAACAGAATCGATTGCTCGACAATGGTTTATGGCACACCCAATTCGAAGGTTGAGGATTACTTGAGTGCGCGCTCGATGGCCGCTTCGGCCACCGGAGCCATCACAGAGTAGCTATGATCGTTGGCGTGTGCGCCGTCGTCGGAGTAGCCTTCCTTTAACATTCCCTTGTCATCCACGACCGCCGAGTAGTAGTCGGCCACCTCGGCACGTATCTCGGCAGCGTAGCTGCGCAGCCAGGTATTGAGCTTGACGATGTCGGCGAGCGGATGCTTGTCGGTCTGCTTGTGGGCGGTGTAGTCGCTAACGGGAAGGATCAGGCCGAGAATGATTTTGATACTGTTCGCCCGGGCCAGTTGGCACATGGCCTGGATGTTCTGCTCGATCATTTCGGCGCTTTCCGGACCCGTGTTGCCCGCGATGTCATTGATCCCTCCCAGGATCACCACCGCCGCGGGGTGCAAGTCAACCACGTCAGGGTAAAATCGCACCAGCATTTGCGGAGTGGTCTGGCCCGGAATGCCGCGGTTCAGATACGGCTTGCCGGGAAAATACCTGGCCAGATCCCATGGCTCGGTAATGGCATCTCCTATGAAAACCACGCGCCGAGTGTCAGCCGGAGCCGCTTGCAGTTTCACATTCTCGGTGTGGTAATAATTGAGTTCGGCCCAATCCTCCGCCTGCACGGCAACCTTGTGCGCCTGCTCGGCAAGCGCCTCCGCGCCAATCGTCGGGCAACATGCGGCGCCTCTTGTGCCGGTCAACTCCGGCACAAGCTGGGCCTGCCCACGCCCCGTACTCATGAGCCCAGCCAACAACAAAAAGACTAGCGAGACATGTGGTTTCATAATGTCCTCCGTGCAACGACTCTGATCTTGCGCGAGTTCGAGTGTTGTAACGATCCTTCCCGTTTTGGCATTGGAATGCCCGCTTCCTGAAATACCCCTATGGGACAGAAGGAGTCTTTGAATTATCGGCGCCTGCCCTGTTTCCGTGCCGTTCGCTGACCGGTGCTACGCTAGTACTTGGCTATATTTCTTGTACGAGACTAGACGAAATTTCAGAACGGTGTATGACTTGGCCCAAACGTTGGACTGCCAACGTGAGGCTGCTCCAAGAACTCTAAGCTAGCGATTATCTGAACTCGGGAAATATATGTTCGAGCGTGTCCGTTGTCAAGACGCCGCTCTCAGGTTCGTCGGACCGCTTCCCGCCTTCTGTATAGGCTACAGTGTCGACGGTTGTCGATTGGCCACCGTCGCCCCTTCGAATCTGCCCGAAAATCTTCCGCCTTCGAGAATAGTATTGATCGCCGATGAGGAGGAGTCTGCGGGCAACTTCCACCATGAAGTGCCGTAATTGTATTGACGCTTATCGCCGACTCAAGTACTTTAGCTTCTAAGCGCAGTTTGTCACGCGGAGTCGTCTCCGAGCTTTGGCCTTCGGCTAAGTATTCTTGATAGACTGAGCGGCGCAAACGACAGCTCGGAATGGCGTTCTTCGGAAATTCCGCAAGCGTGATGCGCGGACATGAACCATGGATGAGTCACAGCTTAACGACGTTTTGAAACTCATTTTTGCGCGGCGACGGATATCGCGGACGAGTCTGGCCCAAGAACTCGACCTTGCCCCGAGCTACGTCAGCCTCCTCGTGCGCGAATTGCTCACGAGTGGCTCTGTGTGTGAAACGGGTGTAGCCCCATCGAGCGGCGGCCGGCCCGGCAAGCTCTTGCAGATTAACCCGGAACTGGCGCACTTGATTGGTATCGACATCGGCTCTGTGAACTGCCGCATCGCCGTTACGGATTTCCTCGGGAATATTCTGACCTATAAGAAATTTCGGTCAGAGGCGGAGAAAGGGCCCGCGCACGTGCTCGGCAGGGTTCATCGCGAAATCGAGGGCTATCGTCGGGAATTCCCCAGAATAATCGCCATGGGAATTGCGCAGTCCGGGTTCATTGAACATCAGACCGGAACCGTACTTTTCTGGCCGAAAGTGCCGGGATGGCAGGATGTACCGCTGAAGGCGCTGATGGAACGCGAGCATGGACTTCCTGCCGTGCTCGAAGACTCGAGCCGTACCATGGCTGTCGCCGAGCAGGCGTTTGGTCAAGGGAGAGGTCTTAGCAACTTCGTGCACGTGATGGTAGGGACGGGAATCGGTTCCGCCATATTTGTAGGCGGCGACTTGTACGTCGGGTCCTCCGGTTTGGCCGGCGAGTTGGGTCACACCACGATCGATGAGGACGGCCCCCTATGTTCCTGCGGGAACCGCGGTTGCCTAGAGGTCTACTCATCCGGCTGGGCTATTATCAAGCGGGTTCGCTCGGCACTGGCGGACGGTGTGGCGTCAACCCTTTCCAGAGAGGTCTCAGAGCACCCGGAAGCGTTGTCGGTGGAAACGATCGTGGAGGCAGGGAAGTCCGGGGACCGATTATCACAGACGGTCCTTTCGGAGGCCGGGACGCATTTGGGAACCGCCCTGGCGGGATTGGTGAATCTCCTGAATCCGGAGAAGATCATTCTCGGCGGGGCCGTGCCTCGGGCCGCCGGCGAATTGATGCTGGACCCCCTGCTCTATTTTCTGCGGGGTCGCGCTTTCCAACGATCCGTCAGTGCCACCGAAGTGGTGATTTCCCAATTGGACGATAACGCCTCGGTCCTAGGGGCCGTGGTCATGCTGGCCAGAGAGCTTCTGGGAAAACTCGGCCTGGCGAAGCTGCAGACTACCTAGTCCGCTTCTCTCCCTGGATTCCGAGGTCCGTATGCGGTGGCCGGACAAGCGATGCGGCGCGCTTCGTTTTTCTCTTGACAAGACCAATGCAGTTAGGCTATCTTCGGAACGTCGCTATAGAGGCTATTTAGGTTAAGGCCTCATCGCGCATACGGGCAAGTCGTGTGGTCAAACCGTGAGGCAGGCGGACAAACTGTACCAATAGCGTTGCGACCTCATGTCCCTGTGATGAAAAATTCTACGAAGCTGAGAACATACTGAAAGTAAATCCACTTACAATAAACCATATAGAAGCTGAAAACGGGATGCAAAATGTCCGACTGAGGTGGTGCCAAATTGTCGCTGGAAGATTGTAGAAATGGCGCGGCATGGCGAGAATTTCAGGCTCGGGCTCATCTCGCATTTTCAAGACCGGGCTTCTCCCAAACCGCTGTTCGGCCGCGGCGTTACGACTCCGTGAAATCGATCATAAGGGGCCGGGTACGGAACCCACGCGTTTTGATGGCGCAGTAAACCAATCCCGCAAGAAACCAAATTCCGCCCACGATCTTCGCCGGCGTCTTCAAGCCGAGCCAAATCCACAAACAAAATAGGAAGCCGATCAACGGCATGACCACGTCCTGCAGCGCTCGGCGTTTATGGTCCGGACGAGCGATGACGGTGAATTGCCAGAAGGTCGCAAAGTTCACCCCCATAAAAGCCAGGAAGGCGCCGAAATTCAGAATCTCTCCGGCTTGCTCGTAAGAGACCAGCAGCGTCCCGATGTAGGCCACGATTCCGATCAGCCAGATATTGCGAGTGGGGGTGTTATGCTTGGGGTCGAGGTAGGCGAAGATGCGGCGCGGAAGGACGTTATCCCGGCCCATGCCAAAGAGCAGGCGCGCGGCGCCCACTTGGCCGGCCATCCCTGCTCCCATGCATGCCAGAATCAAAATGATTCCCAGCGCTTGAAAGAGCAGCGGCCCTCCCACGCGCCGGGTAACGTCCATAAATGCGGTCTCCAGGTTTGGAAAGGTTAGGTAGTCCGGCCAAATCCGCTGGCCTAGATAGACCTCGAATCCACCCACGATGCCCGTAAAGAGGCAGACGGATACCGCGGCCAGCATGACATTGCGCTTGGGATTCACCACATCCTCGGCGAGGGTCGTGACGCCGTCAAACCCGATGTACGTTAGCGCAGCATAGGACGTAGCCGTCCAGATGTAACGGATGTCAAAAGTCCTCGGATCGTAGAAGGGTTGAAGCGAGACGACCCCGGACCATCCTTGCCAATGAAATAGGTACCGCACCGCCAGAACCATGAAGGCGACGATGACCACCGACATGACGGCCACAAGGATGACATTGGCGCGTGCTGTGGTGCGGATGCCGCGCAAATTCAGGCCGGTCATTAACCCCACAAAGACCGCTGCCAGGATGAAGTAAGGAACTTGGGGGATGAACCGCTTGACCGTGAGGGTTACGAAGATGCCATTCAGCAGGGGCTGTATGAGGTAGTCAAGGAACATCGCCCATCCGGTCAGGAATCCCAGGTGGGGATTCAGTCCGCGCCCGACGTAGGTGTACGCCGAACCGGCTGTGGGGTACAGCGCAGCCATTCGACCATAGCTAACCGCGGTGAAAAGCATCGCGCCCATAGCCAGGAGGATTGTGGTAACGAAGTGGCCATGGGAGAGCTTTTGCGCGATCCCGAACATGGGGACCGGCGCGATCGGCATAATCAGCACAATGCCGTAGAAAATCAGATCCCAAAGAGTCAGCACCCGCCGCAGGTGCGGGGTGGTACCGGATGCGTTCACTGCTGCGGGCGTTGAAAGATCGCTCAATTCACTCTCCCAAACTAGACGATGGCAGGTGCCGGGTGGGCGGAACAGGAAATTCATGGAACGCCCCTACAGGGCTCTGGCCGGCAACCGTCGGTAAACCCAGGCCGTTGGCCCGGGCTAGATTCAGCCTGTTCACCCGCCAGCTAAACCCGCCATTTGAGCTAACCTTACCAAGTCAGCGTTGTAATCGACGTAGCCGGCAGATTCACCGCCAGAGTCTTACCCTGCCACAGGATTTGAGTTTCGACCGATTGAGGGCGGCTGTTCAGGAGTTCGACAATGGTCTTGCCGTCCGCCGACTTGAAGGCAATGGTCCGTACTTTCTCCGCTTTTCCTGTCGTCTCGACACGATAATCTCCCGGCCGTACGAACTTGCTGAAGTGCGCAAGGTAATAGTAGAGCCCCGTGTAGAGTACTTCGTGCGTCTTGCTGTTTACGATGACGACGGGATGTTGCGCGTTGTTCTCGGGATCCTCGTGGACCTTCGAAACGAGCCACGGCCCGCCCTTTTCATCAAGGACCATATTCCAATAGATCCACCCGGAGGCGCCCGCTTCAAGGTCCGACACGATCATGTTCCCCCAAAGGTCGCCGTCGTTGAACTCGTTGAGAGGCATCGGCCCCGTCCGGGACTCGCCGATCTCGTAGGCATGGCATACTTCCGTCATCCACATTGGAAACTGCGGATATTTCTTGTGAACATTTGCGATCTTGCCGTAAGCGCCCGGATGGGTCCAGTCATAGCCATGATAGGCAAGCGCATCGACATACTTCCGCGCGTCAGGGTCATCCAAGGCGAGGGAGTAATTCTTAAAGGCGTTTTCGCGGGTGGGCGCCTCGCTTAGCTGAATCTTGGTTTTCGTTCCCGATTTCCGCAGCAGAGGGCCAACGTGGTTCTTCAGCAGTTCCCGAATTTCGTTGTAGTTGATTTTCGTATAGACCCCGGGCTCATTAAACAGACTCAGATAATTGATGAACACACCGTTCTTTTCGTACTCCTGCAAGTAACGTAGGTAATAGAGTGCGAGCGCGTCATAGTACTTGGGATCGACGTCCTGTTTCTTGTGGTCCGCGGCGTTGGTGAGCATCCAATCCGGGGGGTAATCCATGGGCGCTTGCAGGACGAAGCTGCCGTGCCGGCGGGCCCTCTTGATAAATGTGATTTCCCCATTCGGCCCGAGGTCCCTAGCGATAGAGAACTTCTGCATCGAGACGTCACCCGGCGTGTCGTCGTAAGTAAAGAACGGACCGGCTGACTGGAAGTCGGTCGCGCCGATCACGGTCTTCATCGCGGAAAACCCTGCTCCGTGTTCGGGATCAAAGAGCGCGCGAAGGACCTCCTCCTGTTTGCCCGCAGGGAGAGTGTTGATGCACATCAGCCCCGCCTCAAGGAGCGAGGCCCCGAAGCCATCCATTTTCTGGAGCTTAATGTTTTCGTTGATCGTAAATGCCAGAGCATTCGCTTTAGCCGTATTATCGAAATGCAGGTCGGGTTTGGAAGACAACCGGTCGCCAGCCTGCGACGAAACGACGATCTTCACCGCTTGTGCATTCACCACTGTTTGGGTGCCCAGCACCAGAAACATAAGTGCGAGAAACAGGTGGATTTTTGGGAACGGTCGCGATAGATGGTTCTGCTTCTCTGGTACGTGCATAAGAACTCCCCCGTATTATGGGACTTGACCTGCAAAGGCTGGCCGGCAACCTGCGGGCGAACCAACCATTTCCAGTCCGCCGTTCGGCAGACCTTAGATCGTGACGCGGACGATGTTTGAGTAGGCGGATTCACCCGCATCGTTGAGTGCACGAACCCGATAGGAGAGGCCCTGGCCTTTCGCCAAGCGGCTGTCGGTATACTCCTTCGCGCCCGCCGGTAATTTTGCAACGCGTTCCCAACTGCCGTGGTCGCCGACGCGGCGCTCTACCGCCATGGCAGTGGTATCTCCGCCGTGTGGTTCCCAGGTAAGCAGTGCCGAGCCGGATGCGATCTTGGCCTCAAGCGAACTCGGCGCCTCGGGCAGGACGGGCCAATCGAAATATTCGGCATCCACGATCGCCTGCACGCTATCAAGCAACGGAACCCTTTCCAGGGTCTCATGCGTTCCCGCTTTCCACTCCAGCGGCTTGATTTCGCCGGTATAAACGTTTGCCAGCACGGGGTGCTCGATGCCGGTGTTTTTCAACGTCAGGGTCACATACTGGGGAAGGTAGACATTGTGCGGCCAACTGTGCGCCGCCAGCCAGTACCCGACTACCGCTTTGCCTTTGGCGGAGCGGAATCCGTAGGCGAGCACGGGCGCTCCAGAGTCGGTCTGAATCCCAGCAAAATCCGGACTGCTGATGGCGATCGAATTATCCCGCTTTGTGTCGGAGAAGACAGCATCCAGGTTCTGCACGGCGGCATAAACAAGCCGTGGGGTGAAGTCGGTCGGCTTGAACATCATGCCGTGAATGAGCCCGAAATTATCGCCCTCGTCGGTGCTGGTGTCATTGATCAGTTCCCAGATAGAGGTGGGAATCCCGAACGACCAGTTGTAGAGCATCCCGCGCGTGACGTATTTCGCCTGCACTGTCTCGTCGTTGCCACGGGGGAGATCGGGCAGGATGTTGAACTCGTCATCCCAAAACTGAATGTCGGAACGGATGCCGGGATAACTGCGCACCGCCGCGCGGAGCGCGGTCGGGGTGAGAGGGCCGAAGGCGCCGTAGTCCATGGATTCCGGAGGAGCGTTCTGTGAATAGCCGCCCGGATAGGTGTGGTAGGCAAAAACGTCGAGGCTGGAAGCGCACTGGCAGGCGTCCAGAGCGGCCCGGGCGAAGTCCGTGGAAAGCGACGCTTGGCCGCCGTAAACCAATTTGGCGCTGGGGTCGGTTTCGTGTACCGCTTTCACGAAGGCGCCCAAGAGCCGGCCGTATTCTTCCGCATTGGAATCGGGGTTCCAGTAGGAGCCGTCCTGCTCGTTCCACAACGCGTAATAGTGGATGCGGCCGCGAAAGTGGTTGACCATCCACTTCGTGTACCGGACAAACGCGGCGATCTGCTCCGGCGTTTTGGGCGGCCAGAAAATCGAGTATAGACTTAGGTCGCGATTGTGCACCGAGGCCGGGGTCGGAGCCATCGAATCCGGCAATTTTCCAGCCGGCGAAGTGTAGATGGGGTTGCCGTAGAGCAGTTGGAGCTGAACCTTCATCCCGTTGTCGAGGAGCGAATCCACATAGTCATCGAGTTCGGGCAGACTGCTGAATTCTCCGCGCTTTTGCTCAATCCAGTCCCAGCCACTGATGTCGGAGGTGTCCTCATACTGGCCGATGCGGGCCCAACTGATGCCGCCATCAAACATGCGCGTCCACCACCAGCGGTTCCAGGGGATGTACGGATCGCGCGGCAGGCTCGTATTCACGCCGCCCAGGCCCTTGTCGATTTGTGACGATCGTTTTGGAGGAATGCGTTCCGGCGCGCCCAGTCTTTTTTCAGCGGCGAAAGCGCCTGGGGTCAAAGAGCCCAAAATCATAAGTGCAGCGATCAAGTGCAGCAACCGTTTGCATCGAGCACAAAAGAACTGATGTTCAAAATGGCCGGCCATGTCCCAACCTCCAAATTGACAGTGGTACACGTTCTCGCGCCCGCATGGGCGCCGCCTTCATGTTTGAACGTTTGACCGCACAGAAAGAGGCGCCGCGGACCTCGTAAGGCCTGCCGGCCACGCGAGGCCGCGGCG
>JBKQVI010000402.1:0-3601 GCA_052139985.1 Terriglobia bacterium | reverse complement strand
TCATGTTGTAAAGGATAAATGCGACTTACAACGTACTATGCATGTCTACATACTTAGGGCCAAAATCGCACTTAACCCCACAAGGCAACACAAGTTATCTCAAAAACTTAGAGGTGAACATCGGTTGGAGACACAGAGACCCAAAAGCAAAAGGCACTTCTCTGCGCTCCGACGCCTGGAGATTGGATTCCGCGGCGCTGGCCTGAGGTGGTTTTGACGCCAGTCTAGCTCGTGGTGGGTCTTGGTTCCAGCGTGGAGACGCCTTCTTTCTGGATAATCGTGGGCGCAGCCGTTTCCCCGCTGCATGGCGTGAGCGGCGTGGTGTCCGGTGTCACAGCGACACTGGGCTGTGCCCAGTCGGATGCGTAAGTCGAATTCAGCCGGTCGAGGATCGCGGTCTCCGTGACGATGATCCCGCACTCACGGTTCTTGGTCAGGGATACGCAAGAGAAGTTCTCCGAGCCGATATAAGCCTGCGCATTCGATGTGCCATAATCGGCCAGGATCATTTTAGCGTGAATATAGAGGAATGTTTTGCAGACGGCATTCACTCCTCCATCTTGCAGGGTGGTGACGCCGCGGGCGTTGCCGTTAACTTTACCTTCCGAGGTCAGCACCGCGGCAATGAAGCGTACCTGCACGCCCCGCTTGGCCGCTGCCACCATTGCCCCCAGCGTTCCGGGATCTTCGGCTTCTTCGCAGTAGATATCGAGAGTATGCTGGGCACTCGCGATCAGGGAAGTTAATTTGGCGCTTGAGTTCACGGGGCTCCACACCAGCGAAGGAACGCTCGGCGTGATCGCGGCGCCAGACCAATCGGCCTGGAACACGGCGTCGATCTCCGCTACCTCTGCCGGCACGGTTGTGACGATCCCGAAGTCGCGCGTGGACCCGAAGTAATCGGTGGTGAGGTTGAAGCTCATCACGATCGCGGTGGTGCCGTCGATTGCAAAAGCCTTCTCATGCGTCACCTCGAAGGTGCGAGGAGCCGGTTGGCACTGGATCCCCGCCTGAGTCAGCTTCTGGATGGCAGGGGTGATGTCCGTTTGCTGCATCCGTGCGGTGAATGAGTACCAATTGTAGAGGACGCGCACCGCGACTTTCCGCGCCTGGGCCGACTCCAAGGCGGACATGATTTGCGGATCGGTGAGCTCGTAGATGGTGAGGTCGATGCTCTTCGTCGCCGCGTTTAATGCCTGGAGAACCAGGGTGCGGCCGTCATCGGGCTCGACAATCAAGGTGTGAGCGGTAGCCATGATCTTCCTCCGCTGTTTCACATCGCCCCGGCGACGGGCCTGCTCAACAATGATTTAAGGCCACCCGTTGGGTCGGACTTTAGGCGGCACATGACGAACTTAAGCCCGGCGCTACAATTGAAGACACGCGAAGACGCCAGGAGTTACGGCGCACTCAACGCGCCTTGCGCTTGCGTTTCTTCTTCGTCGGCGGCGCGGGGGCCGGCGTGGGGTCGGGCGTCGGTGTCGGACTCGGAGCAGCCGACGTGCCTGCCAGTGCTTGCAGAATAACCGCCCCGTTAGGGCTGCCCCATCCGCTGCAGGCATCCCATCCCGGTCCCGCACTGTAATCGCCGTTGTTGCCGGAAGTTATATCGTGGAATGTCCCGGCCTCGGTCGCGATTTTCTGATAAAGATTGGGGTTCAAGTAGCCAACCGAAGTCTTCAATTGAGAGTTGAAGCACGCAATCAAGCCCGCCCACAGCGGAGCGACCGCGCTCGTTCCTCCCACCACGATGTCGCTTCCGTCCACGTCAACATCGTAACCGGTCTCGGGATCGGCGTCGCCGGCCACGTCCGGTACGCCGCGGCCCACGAAGTTCCCGGGGTTGACGGAGGGAGGCACGTTGGCGTTTGCCTGCCAGGTAGGAAGCGGAAAAGTCGCACTGACGCCGCCTCCCGTGGCCCCGTCACTGGGAAGGTCGTTCCACACCTCCTCGTCGGTAATTGTGCTGCCGCTGCCGACCAGGTGCGTCCCGCCGCAGGCTAGAGCATAGGGGCTGGAGGCGGGGAAGTCGACGTGCTGCAAACCGTCGGTGACACCATCGGTGGAGCCATCGTCACCGGCCGCGATGCAAACGGTGACCCCGACCGCCGATGCCGCCTCCAAGGCGCTGTTGTATGACTGCAAGGACTGCGCCGTCCAGGTTGATTCCGCCCCACCCCAACTAATCGAGATCACCGAAGGGTTGTTTTGCTTGTCTCCCACCGCCTGATTGATGGCGTCCAGGAAGCCCGAGTCGGTGTTGGGCGCGAAATAGACCGCGATCTTCGCCGCCGGCGCCACCGAACCGGACACTTCGATGTCCAGCATCACTTCGGCGTCGGGGCCACCGGAATCGCCCGTGGGCGCGTTCTGGGCACCATCGACGGATACGGCAGTGACGCTGGGGGCCGGGGAAATTCCGAGGCCACTGAAGTACGAATCCAAGTCAGATTGAGTGTAGCCGCCGCCCAGTTCGATAATCCCGATTGTCTCCCCTGAGCCATTGGCGCTGGTGGGGAAATCATAGAGCTGCGCTACTTGCAGCGGCGTGTAGGAAACCGCGGTGGACGCGTTGGACTGCTCTCCGGTGGAGAAGACGCGAAAGTGTGCTTGCGCCTGAGGCCGGTTGTCGAGGCCGTGGACGCTGACGATAACGCCATGCAAGGACGCTGGAATGTACACCGGTCCCGTGCGTCCGCGATAGGTTCCTTCGGGACACTGATAGTGGGCCAGTGCCACCTGAAACGCCTTCCCGAAGGCCTCGGCGGTTCCCGTGAGCTTCAAGGTCTTCGCGCTTAAATCCACGCTGGAGGGAGTGAGGCTGTGGGCGTGCGCAAATTCCTCTACCTTCTTTACGTCTTCAGGATCCGCCCCGTAACGCGCCTCGTACTCGCTGCGGGTCACGCGCTCGCCGCTCGCGACCAACGCGCTCAGAGGTTTCACGTGCTCGCCCAACGGGCGGGGGCGTAGTACCACCGTCACCTGCACCGATTCTGTGGGATCGCACGGACCTGACTTTGTCGCGCCAGGCATCGGCTCGCGATCACTTCCGGGTATTGGTACATGCTGGTTTGCCGCCATTTGTGCTCCTTTAGAGTTGCAGGACTCGTGTCCTCTAATATCGATATCAATAGGCCTGAGGCAACACGGCATCTTTGCTGTTTAGTGTTGTATCAAGCACGACATGCCTTCTTCTCGGTCGCTAACACAAAACCCAATTCCGGCGCACTCCGTAGACTTATTGTCGCACCCACCGCCTTCCACTGTAAACGGCGATTGTTCATCAAAGTTGAAGATTGAGTATCTCCTGCAGACCACGACGAGAAACCTGTGGCGTGGGCGTCTCGCCCGCTGTAGCGTGGGCATCCAGCCCGCGCGTTGCTGGCGAGAGCGGGACGCTCTCGCGACGGCGGGCGAGACGCCCACGCTACGTCTCGTGGCACGGCCATCCTGGCCATGACTTCACACGGGCAAGCTGCCCGCCCCTGGAGTTTCTACATTTCAAAACACCCCCAAGGCAAAAATCCCAGCCCTCGCCCCCTTGGGGGAGAGGGTGGACCGCAACCCGCGCTTTCACCAGCGGGGGCGGGACGGGTGAGGG
>JBKQVI010000401.1:0-29485 GCA_052139985.1 Terriglobia bacterium | reverse complement strand
TCCCGCCTTTCCACCACCGAAAACTCAATTTCGATTCCCGCCGAGTTCCGTCAATCGCGGAGCTTGTTCCCAATCAGCCGACTGCCCCCAGCCGAGGCGTACCTTACGGAATCGCTGAGGACGGCGTGCAGACACTGGAGCAATTCGTCATTGCACGCTACCATATGAATGGCCAGGTGTATCGACATCGTGTGCGCCTGATTACGGATGCAATGATCGGCCGAGGTATTCAACTTGGGATTGAACTTGACGGAATTGATTGGCTTAGGAATCTTTACTCGTTCAACGAGTCGGATGAATACCTTCAGGCCTATCTTGGGTGGGAAGACGAACGTTTGGTCAGAAAACTGCTCGGCGGTCCAGACGGCTATGCGAAGACGATGTTCCAGCGGTTGCAAGACAGACATCTGTTTAAGCGAATTTTCAGAGTTGACCTTAAAGATTTGGAGCCAATTTCAAGGCAGATCTTGTTAGAAGAAGATCCTTTGAAACGTAATCAGATATTTGGGGAAATTGAGAGGGGTGTGGCGAGTATCTACACTAATTTGGATGAAAAGCTCATAATTGCGAGAGTTGTAAAACAGAAATCTGCGGGACAAACCGAAGCAGCTATTCTTGTCAAATGTGAGGATGGAGAGCCTCGGGAGTTCCGCGATATGTCGACCCTTTTCCGGTCGATTGACATGGCAATCCAGGACCAATACCTTGAAATATACGCTCCCCAAGATTGGTCGGATTCAGATAAGAAAAGAAGACGCGAGCAGTTCAAGCAGGATATTCATCCCATGGTCGACAGCCTTCTCAAGGCAAGAGGTAGATTACCGGAAGATTTGACGATTAATGCTGAGTGAGGGTCCGCGAATGAACATCATTGATTTTGTCTTGTCTGTTATTCACGCGTTCGGGAATAGCGTTAGAGGCCGAACTCTGCTCCAGAAGCGATGCTACTTCGTTGCTCAGATTCTCGGGAAGGAGGCCGCATACGGTTTCCGGCCTCATTTCTACGGCCCCTATTCTCCAACGGTTGACGATGCATTGAATCAACTCCAAGGTGTTGGCTTCGTAGAAGAAAGCAGTATTGGGTTTGGGGCGGCGAACAGTTCAGGGTTCGAGATTAGACGGCACGACTACAAGTTAACTTCGGATGGTCAGGAGATCGCCAAGTTCGTAGAATCAGAAAAGGCAGATACATATGCGAAGGTGAAGGCAACAGTTCGGCGGATCCAAGACGCGGGAGACCCCAATTATTTCGAACTCTCGATTGCAGCGAAAGCGTTTTACATCATTCATAGCCAAAAAAGGCCTATGACAAAGGGAGAAATCCAGAAAGAAGCTAAACGATTCGGCTGGCAAATCGAGCAACAGGAATTAAATCAAGCGGGAGCTTTTCTTGAAACGCTGGGGCTTGTAGCAATGAATCGCCCCTCCGATACTCAAAACACCTAGTGCAAAAGTCGTTGGTGGCACCTACATTGTCGTTTTTATATGCGACCCATTCCGTCGCGTTGCGACCTCTGGCGGCCATGTGTTCACGGCACCCGATCTGAAGAACAGGTGCCGGGAGCCGGAAAAGCCGGGGTACGGGATTCGGGACACGGGACACGCGACACGGGGGGAAAAGGGCGATGCTATTCCCTAGCATTCCTTTGCCAACGCGCAAACTGCGGTACACTAAGCACATGGCCAGCATCGAGATTGCCAATCTCAGTTTAGAGGAGCGGCTGCTGGATGAGCTATGGGAGAGTCTTTCGCGAGCGGCCGAGGCGATTCCGCTGACCAGCGCCCAGCGCGCGGAATTGGACCGACGGCTGGACGAGCTTGAGTGCGAGGGACCCGCTGGCATTCCTTGGGAAGATGTGCTGCGCCAGATTCGGGGCCGCGCCCAGTGACGAAATTGCTCCTCCGGCCTGCCGCGGCGGCGGATGTTGAGGAAGCGTATCGGTGGTGTGAGCGGCAGCGGGTGGGGGCTCGGCGAGGAGTTTCTCGCGACCGTCGGCGCGGCATTGAGAGACATCGCCGCCAATCCCGCCGCCTATGCCGTGATTCATCGGGACACGGCGATTGTCGATTGAGGACACAAAGGGGCGCGGGGCGCTACGAATTCAAGGCCAGTCCTGCGCGGCGTGAAAAATCCGCGCGCAGGGAAACCACGGACGGTGCCTCTTTGTCCGTGGCCATTTCTGATTCGCTCCTCAGCGTTCACGGAAACTGTTCCGAAACCAAGCCGGGAGGCGTGTTCATCAAACCGAATGTGTGCTCCGCCGCGATTGCATTCCGCACCACCTTGGGATACTGTAGCGCTATGGTTGATCTTAAACTGGAAGTGCCGGTGACCGAGGAAGTTGAAGTTGACGCCAAAACCCTGGCCGCCATCGACCGCGGCGCCGCTGACGCTGACGAAGGCCGGTTCGTATCTCTCGAGGAAGTTCGGAAGCTCGTCAGGATTCCCAAATTCGAATCACAGAAGCCGCGTTAGCGGATTTTCATCCTCGCCTATTCTTGGGCTAACTTCCCCGCCCGCGCCGAGCGGTTCGGCAATGCCATCCTAAACCATCTTGAGCTTCTCAAAAGTTTCCCTTACATCGGCAGCCTAGTGAAGGGACGTCCGGGGGTGCGTCAGTTGGTGCATACCCCGATCTTGATCTATTACCGTGTGAACGAATCCCCAAACTTTGTGGAAGTTCTACATCTTCAGCATGGCTCTCGCGAACTTGCAGACTATTGAATTCCGCATAGATAAAGATCAATTTGAGGCGCACGAAAAGCGCGAGTGGAGCCGACATGGGGTTTGGTGCCTGCCTCCCAAGCCTCGCGTTGCGACCTCTCGCGCCCAAGTGTTCATGGCAGCCGAGAAGAGCAGGGGGTCGGGTTTAGGGGTTCGGGGCTAAGGGTCAGGGAAGCTGGAAGCCGGAGAGTTTCAATGCCGTCTTGTCGAACGTCAAGGTGTAGGAGCACCCGGCCTTGACCCCAAGCGCCCCGATGAGGGCGTCGGCAAACGAGCCGCTACCTTCTTTAAGCGCGATCATCGCCGTAAACACTTCCTGCTCGTTTTCCACAACCAGGGTGTCGGCCTGGAGCATGCGCTCAAGAGCCGCAGCAATCTCGTCGTCCGCAAGGCCGTAAGCGCGATCCAGGACCCACACGGTCTCGACCATCGCCACAACGCTGATGAAGCCCGGGTTTTCCGCGGTCAGCCGGAACTCGAAAACGTGTGTGGCCAGCGGCGATTGAATCGGGTCATCCTGTGCGAGGTAGCGAACGAGGACATTGGTGTCGAGCCCGATCATCGGCCTCGGGTGCGCGGCCGGAGCGCGGTGGCGCCCTCCGCGATGGCTTCACGCATTCGCTCAAGGGTCACCGGCCGGCGGGGGCGCGAAATCATGCCGTGTAGCGCCGAGGCGGGGAGTTTGGGCAGCAGGACCACGGTGCCGTCAGGATGGACAAAAAACTTCACGCGGTCCCCCGCCTTCAGGTGGAGATGCTCCCGGATGGCCTTCGGGATCGTAGCTTGACCTTTGATCGTGATTGCAGATTCCATTTTTATCCCATTACGTTCTGATAAATGTAATACCACCGTGTAGGCCCGACGTCAAGTCTAAAGTCCGTAGCGCGGGCCTGCGGTTCAAGTTTCGCGGCTCTTCCGGTGTTCAGACCGGAGTATTCCCGTCCACGGGCAGAAGGGAGTGGTCGATCGGAGAAGAATTGCCGGCGCAATCGTGACACGCCGGTAATCTGCTCTCGTGCCCGCAGGAACGCAAGCCCAACGGGGCCGGAAACACCGGAGCTTAAAAGCCGCTGACCTTGGAAAGCAGGTCAGCGCTACCCTGTTGCGTAAATCGGCCGATAGGAGTGCTACAACCGGAGAGCGGTAGGCGCACTGTCTGTCCGCGATCCGTGGCGTCTTAACGAGCGTCCCCATTAACCCCGGGACGAGCGTAGCCATTAGCCCCAAGGCAAATGAACCGCCCAGAGCGACCCGGAGGTGCTTGTGGGGTGGCAACTTCTCTTGGTCCGGGGCAAGCTTCGCGGCTGGGCCGCGGAGTCCACCGATCGGCCTTGGCGGATCGTCCGCCGTCCCACCTCGCCAGCGCGTGAAGCCGCCGGGAGCCATGGGCTCCCGGCGTTTAGTCTACGGCACTTCCGCTCTTTTACAGAAGGGGCACTCTCAGCTCTCTTGCGTCGGGCGCCTTATGGACCTGAGCAGGGATGGCCAGGCTGAAGTCAGAGAAGCCTTGCGCCTGATCGAAGTCGCTCAAATTGTCCGGATAGATGACAGTCTGACCGGCTAATACTTGCCGGCCGGTGTTCATGCTTTCCCACGCGTTAACGGTGTAGAAGTGGATTTTATTGCTCTCCATGTCGAACTGCATAAAGCGGTACCACCCGTCGCCTCCTCCGCCGTTGGCTAGGCTTCCGCTGCCCAAAAGGATGTTCCCCTGATAATCGGTCAGGACTTGGTAGACAGGGTTGCCGTGGTTATTTTGATTGATCCGGAGGTTCTCTCCCTTGGACACACCGACCACCGGATTTCCGTTTTGGTCTAGCAGATCTCTGTCCGCTGCGGTTGAGATGGCGGTCCACGAATGTCCGCAGAGGACCATAAAGATCTGGTTGTTAGGTGCGATCAACTTGGTCCATATGTCTTGGGCGGCGTTATAGCCGTTAGGAGAACCGATCAGCCACTGGGCGGCATTGTATGCGGCGGGGTCGTACATGTACGCAGGCTGGGGCAGATTGTTGTCGCCCCACGCGGGCGGACTGATGTACGAGTGGGTGGTTACAATGGTCGCATAACCAGGGTAGCGGTCGATCACTTTCTGAGCCCACGCAATCGCGTCGTCGCTCGGCTCCAACTCCAGGGAGATGTGCAGGAACTTCTTGCCGCCGCCCGAGAAAAACTGGTAGCTGGACAGTCCATAGTTACAGGGTGTGCCATCGGGAGGATACTCACCCGTCCCGCCGCTGCCCACTGCACCGGTACTGATATACCCCACCTCATCCGAGGCGCCTCCGTACCAGGGCTTGCCCCGAAAATATTTAGAGCCGGAGCCGAAATAATTCTTCCACCAGGAGGGCGTGCTCACCAAAGGAGGATAAGCTTCGGGAGCGCTATAGAACATATTGTCGTAGTCGTGATTCCCGATGGTTAAACCGAAGGGGACCCCCGTAGCATCCAGGACGTCAATCGCCTTCCTGGCATTGAGCCATTCGGTGGCCTGAGGCTCACCGTAATTGGCGGGGTAATCGATAGTGCTTCCATCGCCATGCTCGACCATGTCGCCGACGTGCGTAACGAACCTTAGATTCAGCTCATGCTTCTTTTCGGCCAGATACTTGGTCTGATCCAGGAAAATTCCCAGGTTCTTTGGTTGCGGTGTGGTGCCATCGTTATAAAACTGGGTATCCGAAATTACGGCAATGGTAAAAAATTCTGAGCCGGGGCCGGCCAGAGGCAGTTGCCCTCCCAGTAGCGGAGAACTGAGGGTAGTGGCAACACTCGCCATACCCGCTGCGCCGAACTTCATGAAATCTCTTCTCGAAAAGTCTCTCACAATTTGCTCCTTTCAATTGGGCCTGCTTGTTTTAATTTGAATGTCGAACTGCAGCCGCCTTAACGCGGATTTTCCTGCTGCCGGCCCGAAAATAAGCCGGAACTATGAATTGCTGGTATGTCATCAAACCACCTGCGCATTAAGGAAAGATGAGCACAAGGTTATTTTTTGTGACACGAGGACGGCGCAAGGGGGAAGCTGTCAGCCGGAACTCGAAAACGTCTGTGGCCAGCGGTGATTGAATCGGATCATCCTGTGCGCGGTAGCGAACGAGGACATTGGTGTCGAGCCCTATCATCGGCCTCGGGAGCGCGGCCGGAGCGGGCGCGTAATCATGCCGTGTAACGCCGAGGCGGGGAGTTTGGGCAGCAGGACCACGGTGCCGTCAGGGTGGACAAAAACTTCACGCGGTCCCCCGCCTTCAAGTGGAGATGCTCCCGGATCGCCTTGCTGCAAGTCGAAAATTGAAGTAAGTCATTCCCCTGATTTAGACGTAGCGCCGCCCTTTAGGGCGGCATGTGCCGAGATCAAGAGGCTGCGGCCCCCCCCCTCGAGGGGCCAAAATGGCTTTCTCCAACGTTCGCAAGCCGTCGATTCCAGGTTCGACCACCTGCGAACTGGGTCGATTTTAGGGCCTCAAAACGAGTTTCCCCGCAGCCTCTCAAGCCGGCGCTACACCTGAAATGAGGACACTGCCCGCATTTGCATTCAGCGGCGGCAGGGTGTATTTTAGCTGCCAGTTGAGAAGTGATGGGTGAACTCCCGGTTTGACAGGGGCCATGGAATGGAAGAGGTACCCGGACGAACTGCCCGCTTACTTCAACGCATTGCCGAAAAGTGACCGCAAAGGGCTCCGCCATCTGGGGCGTTCCGTCAAAAGTGAGAAGTGAAAAAGTGCGGTGAACCCGTACCGAGATCCGACCCAGCAGAGGAGATGGCTATGAACGAAGATCTTTGCGAATCAGGTTCGATGTGCGTCGAGAAACTCTCGTGGGGAGTGTTGTTCGTCATCCTCCTTCTTCTTCCAGCACTGCTGCTCGGGCAGGGCTATTTCGGGAGTGTAAGCGGCGAAATCACGGACCAAAGCGGAGCCGTGGTGCCGGGGGCCAAGGTCACGCTGGTTGACCAGCAGAAAGGCTATACGTTTGCCACGACCACGGAGAATAACGGGCGGTATCTGTTTGTCTCCGTCCCCCCGGGGTCCTATACCGTGTCGGCGGAAGCGCCCGGCTTCGAGAAAGTAATGCGCACCGGCCTCGCGCTGCACGTCAGCGAAAACGCCGCGGTGAATTTGGGTTTGAACCTCGCCACTTCGAAGCAAACCGTGGAGGTCCAGGCCCAGGCGCAGAGCCTGAAGACCGAGGACGCGGTGACGGGCCAGGTGGTCAACCGCAGGTTCATCAACGATCTGCCGCTGGTGGACCGTTACGTGCTCGATTTCGTGGAACTCGGGCCGGGCATGAACAACCAGAGCGACACAAATTCTGTCGGCGACACCGGAACGAACTACATCTCCAACGGCAGCCGCGGCGCCAATTCCGACATTCTGATGGATGGCGTTTCGATCACCAACTTCGACTCCAACGGCGGCATCCTTGACGCCACCTATACCCCGTCCGTGGACGCGGTGGAAGAATTCAAGGTGCAGCAGACCAACTTCAGCGCCGAATATGGATTCACCGGCGCCACTGTCGTCAACATGGTCACGCGTTCGGGCAGCAATGCCTTCCACGGCAGCGCCTACGATTTCATACGCAACCAAATGACCGACGCCAACAACTGGTTCAACAATGCAGGCAACACGCCCATTCCGCCCGTACACCGCCACAACTACGGCGGCACCATCGGCGGGCCCATCATCAAGAACAGAACCTTCTTTTTCTTTGATTGGGACGGCACCCGCTCTTCCAGTATGAGCACCTACATGGCGGGCGTCCCCAGCGCCGCCGAACGCACCGGGGACTTTGGGGAAGTGTGCGCCGCCAATGGCGGGACGTTCGATTCCACCGGCTTGTGCAGCACCGTCGCCGGGCAACTCTACGATCCTTATTCCGGCACGTTTCAAACCCCGGCGAATGGGCCCGCCGGCGCCTACCGCAGCGCCTTTATCCCGTACAACAACCTCGCTGTCTATGCCAGCCCGGGAAATCCCAACTTGGCCGGCACGCCCTACCAGTTGACTCCGGCCGCCGGGAACCTGATCGACCCAGTGGCCCAGAAGCTGATGAACCTGTTCCCCGCGGCCAATATCCCCGGGGGAAACATTTACGACAACTGGATCGCCTCGGGAGCAAGCCCCAGCGCCAGCGACCAATTCGATATTAAGATCGACCATCGTTTCAGCGAAAAGAATTTGCTCAGTGCGAAGTACTCGGATAACTGGAACAATTATACTGCCTATAGCTGCTTCAAGAACTTCGCCGATCCCTGTGGGGGGGGGATAAACGGGGGCGGCGCGCATCTGTTCTCGCTCAATGACACGTACACGTTCAGTCCCACGCTGCTGCTGACCAGCACGTTCGGCTTCTCGCGCGGCTCGACGCTGATTGACGCCTACAACAAGAAGCTGAACGCGGATCCCCTCGGCACCCTGGGATTCCCCTCCTATCTGGACAGCAATGGCTTCCTCGGCGTGCCCGCCATCTGGATCGGCCCCGGCTACTATTCCGCCGGTTACACCACCATCGGGCAGGATCCTTATGGGAACTACCGGCAAGGCCAGGACACGGGCCAACTCACAGAAGTTCTCACCAAAATCCAGGGGAAACACGAGCTCAAGTTCGGCTTCGAGGGACGGCTGCACCAGCAAAACTATATTCAAACCAACGCTCCGGTCGGCAACTTCAATTTCGGCAGTCTCGGCAGTTCACAGTGCCCAGACCCCGAGATTGCGGTGTGCGGAGGCGACGGCATGGCCAGTTTTATGATGGGCCAGTTGATGGGTGGCAGCGCCGGCTACGAAATCCAGTTTCGAGTGGCATCGCAAAACTACCAATATGCCGGATTCACCCAGGACAACTGGAAGGCCACCTCCAAGCTGACGTTGAATATGGGACTTCGCTACGACGTCTCCTTGCCCAGAACCGAACGCCATAACCGCATGAACTGGCTCGATCCGAGCGTTGTGTCTCCCCTCTCCGTGCCCGGAATGGGCACGCTTTATGGAGGAGAAATGTTCGATAACGCCCGCGTGCGCACGGACTGGGATACGGACTTCCGAGATTTCCAGCCGCGTTTCGGCTTCGCTTATCAGCTCGCGAGCAAAACCGTGGTGCGCGGCGGTTACGGCATCTATTTCAGCCAAACCCGCTCGGGGGCCAACGGCTTGTTGAGCTACGGCTCGCAGGGCTTCAACCAGTCCACCTCCGCGGTCACCACCTATCAAAATGACGGCGCGACGCCCTGGCTGCATCTCAGCAATCCCTTCCCCGATGGATTGATCCAGCCACCGGGAAGCTCCCTGGGCTTGTTGAACGACGTGGGCTACGGGGCCGTGGGACCACTCCGCACTCCGGCGGCGGCCCGCACTCCCTACGAGCAAAGCTGGAGTTTCGGGATCGAGCACCAACTGGCTTCCAGTATGCTGTTGGAGGTGCAGTACATCGGCAAGAAAGGAACTCGGTTGTATTTTGGGGGCGACAATAATCTCGATATCCTGGGCTCGCAGGTCGAGAGCATGACGCCGACGGAAATTGGTAACCTCGGCAACTATGTTAACAATCCCTTCGCTTCGGTGCTCACGGGCTCCTACTACGCCAACAGCGTTCTCTCCAGCCCCACCGTCCAGGCCTACCAGCTCATGTTGCCGTATCCGCAGTTCACCGGCATGGCCATGGACGAGCCGCCGAGCGCCACTTCCATCTATAATGCCCTGCAAATCATGTTGGAAAAGCACTACTCCAACGGCTTGCAACTCTCGGCAAACTACACTTGGTCGAAATCCATCGACGATTCCTCGATTGCCGATACCAATGTGGCCTGGCTTTCGAATTATGGCCAAAACTCCGTGAATTATGGTCTCGCGGATCCCAATCGGCTGAACCTCGAACGCAGCCTCTCCACCTTCGATATGCCGCAACAGTTGAAATTCAACTATACCTACGATCTGCCGTTCGGACGAGGAAAAGCGTTCCTTAGCAACATGTCCCGGCCCCTTGAACTCATCCTCGGAGGCTGGAAAACCGCCGGGGTGTGGACCATTCACGACGGCTTCCCGCTGCAGTTTGCGGTCACGGGTGGGGGCACTCCGATATGGACTTACGGTTGGCAGCGGGCCGATATCAGCAGCAGGCCGGTACGCAGCGGCGGTCCCGAATCGAACTGGCTCAACAACTACTTTGCCAACCCGAATGTCTTCCAGGCCCCGGCCGCCTACACCCTGGGCACCGCGTCGCGGACTACCGGGGAGGTGCGCAGTCCCTCCACCTTTACTAACAACTTGTCCATTATGAAGGACTTCGCACTCTCGCACAGCCATGAAGCTATGAAGCTGGAATTGCGCTTGGAGGCGGAGAACGCCTTTAACCACCCGGTGTTCGGCACGCCCGACACTTACGTGGGCGACCCCAACTTCGGCGTCATCAACTATACGGCCATCGGGCCACGGCAGATACAACTGGCACTAAAGCTCGAGTTCTAGCTTGCACCATCCGGAAATTGACAGCAAGGCCGCAGAAGGCCCCGCTACGGGTTCAGGTTGGTAAGGTCTGTACCCTTCAGCCAGGCTCTCACTTCGCGGGGCCTTCCTTGAACCGCACGTGAACCATCTTTGCGATGTTCTTTGCCATAGCCGGAGTCAATTTCTGCCGGATTTGTTCCGGCAGCACATCCCAATGCCCTTCTCTTAACAATGGAAACTCGCGAATGAATTCGATGTTTGGATCGAGAGAGGATACCTGGCGGCTGTCGTCCAGCCCCCAACGCATCTCGACATTGCTGCGTATCTTTGACAGATCTGAATGCTGGACGAATCCCTGAATCAGCGATGGAGCATTGGTTTGAAACAGCATTTCCTGGCCTGGAAAATAGCTCGCCAAGTAGCCGAAGATTTTCCGGTGTTCTTGCTCACTAAAATACGGGAATAGCCCCTCGGCAACCAACAAGATTCGCTTTGTGGCAACGGGCTTCACCGTCTGAACCCACTCTTCGTCAAGAACCGACGCGGCTACGAGCCGGTGGCGCGCATTTTCTGGTTCCTGCAACTTCCGTCGAAGCGCGATGACAAGGGAAAGGTCGAGCTCGATCCACTCCACCGTGCCGTTGTCGAGCCGGTAGAACCGGGTGTCAAGTCCGGCGCCAAGGTTTACAACCAGGCCGTCGGGAGATTTTGCCAGAAACTCCCTTACCTGATCGTCAAGGATAGCCGTTCTATTCGGCATCACCCTTCTAAGCATGGACTCGCCACGGAATCTGCTCCAGTCGTAATCGATGGAATCGTGGAAGCGTTCTGCTACTTCGTCCTTGAAAGGGCTGGACTCGCTTTTGCTTTCTTCCACGCGATAATGCAGTGGGACGAGCAGCGTTTCCGAGACACCCGTGAGGTCGTCAGATTGAAGCATTCGCATAAAACTATATTCCTCCAAGGCCGATGAGCGAATCCTCGAATACAACCGGAGTTTCGATCGTCAGGTCTCCCTTATGATAACGTGCGACCGGCGAATATATTGTCAGCCTGTAATCGAGTTCCGCTGAATCCTATCACGGTGGCAAAAAACGGTGCGGGTACCGTTTCACAGTTGCCCCCCCGCGATTCTAAAAAGGAGAAAGGGGGTCAGGGAGAAACAGGGAGGGAGAAAGGGGGTCAGGTGCCCTTTCTCTCTTTCGGCGGGATGGTCATTGTCCCGTTTTTATGCCGCCCTTACATGTCTAGAGCCCGTAGCGCGGACCTGCGGCCTAAGGTCCGCGGTTCTTCCGGTGTTCAGATCGGGGTATTTCCGTCGGCGGGCTCGGACACGGCCGATGCGCAGTCTGGAGCGCCGCTCTTGTTCCTGCGTGCTAGCGCTGACGTGCTCCGCCATGCTAAACCCTTTCCAGAAAGGCCGCTGACCTTGGAAAGCAGGTCAGCGCTACGTGCCCCTGTGGTTTCGTAGCGGCGGGTTTACCCCGCCATCTCGCGGCGTGAGGCCGCCCGAATTGTCGGCGAGCGCGGTACTGCCAAGTGCCGGAGCGCGGTACTGCAAAGGGGGAAAAGACGCAATTTGGTGTTGGCCGACGGTGCGCAGGGAACTAGTTGAACCGGAGGTTGCTGGCGTCCTAATGCTCAGTTTGGGCGGCGCAGAACAATGCCTTAAATGCCTCCAGGCACAATATTTAAGGGTGCTGAGCCATCCAAGAAAACAAATTCTCGGCCTACTTGCTCCGGCAGAAATTTCTGCCTTTTTTTCACCCAACCCTGTTAACCATTTTTAAAACATTCCTTCCGAATTTTGGTCCCTTGCATTCCCTTGCCGGTCGCTTGGCTTTTTCTGGTGGTCGCTTGCGATCTTGTTCATTTACCGCGGGTTAGTGGAAGTTACCGACATAGCCTACTCATTCCCTTGCGTCGCTTGCAATAGCGAGCCGCCCAAACGTAGAATCAACAATTTAGCAAGCGACCCCCAAGGGAACAACGTCGCCACTCTATAATATCGCGCCTTTGAGACTTCTTGTCCTGCCGCACGCTCGTCCGTATGCCTCATATTTTCAATGCGTCGCTACCTACCGCCGCCTCCCGCTTGCTGTCGCTTCCTTGGCCCTACAGCGCTTCCCAGAACGAATATGGCGGGGTAAACCCGCCGCTACGACCCCGTTCATCAGCCTGCCAGGACCTAATTGCACATGGGCGATGCGCCCTTCTGCGGAAGCTTGGCGATGACGCGCTTCGATCGCGAGTGAGGGAAAGCGGTAGTTGCTGCTACCGCAGTCCAAGCGCCTGCGGCGCGCCGCATGGCCTCTGCCATGTGTATCTCTTCCTTACCCACACGCCCACCGTTCATGGGTTTTCACGCAGGCTGTTCCGTTCCGGTGCTTGCAACCAGCCCTATGAAGTCCGCACGTTAGCCTTTGGCTATTCATAAGCGGGTGCACGGCACAGAGGTCAAGAAGCGGAGGTGGCACGGGCATCTGATGGGCTGTGAAAACATAGGAAACTCCCGCAGAGACGCTGAGACGCGGAGATTCAAAACAGACAACGCCTTTGTTTTCCTTTCAGCCTCTGCGCCTTTGCGGCTCTGCGCGAGACACCTTTTGCTTTTCCCGGGATTCTTTCACATCTTCTCTTGCCCGTGTGAGATCATGGCCAGGATGGCCATGCCACGAGAAGCCTCCCCGGCGTCCAGGTGGCTTGTTGCCGGTCCAATGACCGGCAGCGACGCGATGCCGAGGTGCACCGCTAGCCCTCCACCGGATGGTTGAAGCGCCCGTCGAGAGAGTGCGGAAAGGCTCCCCTCCTGATTTAGGAGGGGCGGCGCCCGAGCGCCCATAAGCGCTAACTTGCCGACTTCAATCGCTCGGAAGCCCGCGCGGCGGGCGCTGTCATTTAGCCCATGGCGAGCCAGCCGTGGGAAACAACGGCACGGCCAAAGGTTTTTGAGCCCCAAGGGGGCGAAATAACGAAGCCCAGGCCAACGGCCTGGGTCAACGGTACCCCCATCAACCCCGAGCCCTGAAAGGGCGACCTACCCAATCCTCCAGACCAACTTCACCACTGAGGCACGCGGCAGAGCCGCAACCAAAGCCGTGCCATGGCCGTCCCGGCCATGCTCGAGCACGGGAGGGAGAAGGTGTGAAAGAATGCCATCTCCACCACTGAGGCACTGAGACACAGAGAAAAATGCCCTTTCCTTTCTAGCCTCTGCGCCTCGGTGCCTCAGTGGTGAAGGGGTGTTCGACGATTTCTTCACACGTTCGGACGCCCGTGGCACAAAATCTTCGCGCGTCACGAAGAATCTCGGGATGGGTAGTACAGAGGAAAACCGGCGGATGCTCCGCGCCACAGACTGACAGGGCGGACGGACGGGCTCCCGTCCTGATTTAGGAGGGCCGACGCCCGAAGCGCCGGGGGTGGTTACCATTCACCGACCGGAGGCGCCATCGGCGTGGTTACCAGCCGCCGGCCAGCAGTTCGCTGCCCGCCACGCCTAAGCCTAGCGCGGAGGCAAGATATGTTGTCAACAACAAAATCGGCCAATTTCCTACGGGTAGGAAAAGATTTTACGATTCGTGCTCGCTATTTCCTACCCGTAGGAAACGGGCTGTGAAGTTCGCCGGCGAAAGTGACAAAACGTCATGACGGCCGGGCAGGCCGGACACAAGTGTGGTTATGGCGTTTCATCGTCAAAGTGCACGGGTTGACCATTACTAAATTTTGGCTCCTACTCGTTACGGACGCCAAGCGCACTGGATGGGTGACACGCTTTGCAAACCAAGGGGCCTGCGCCAACACGGAGACAGATATTCTCTGATGTCGCCAATATGGGCAGCTTATCTAGCGGCTGATTCACCGGTCGCCCCCGAAGCCGGCGGAAGGTTAAGGGACAATCTGAGCAAAGGCCGGCTATTGACGATGGTAGCTTTCAAAAGCTTCTATCTGCTCGTCTTCGAGGTCGAGTCCAAGCTCCTGAACAACGCTTCGAGAAAGTCTAGTGGTGCACGGGAGTTTAGCCCGCAAAGTTGCGGCTTCCCGCATCGTCAAATGGGGGGGCCGCGATCGCCTTCGATGGACGTGCGGGCCGATTTGAGCCGCTGACAACGCCGCAGGCGACGCGAACTGCGCCCTTCCCCGAAAGAATGCCGCCACCCGTCACCATCGGAGTACCGTCTTTGTAAATAATTCGGAAAGCTGGCACAAATCCACCGGGCCGGGCGAGATCGGCAGCGATTGACTTCATGAAGTCCAGGACGAGGCCGGCTAATGTCGACTGCATCAACTCATCCTTGCATACGTTCGGCAAAGGATCGTCGGGCACAGCGGATCGTAAGAGGGCGTCCAATACCAAGATGCTCGTGCGTCCGATTGTACTTTATTCCGCCTCAAGGGTGGGGAGGATCATTCGCTGTGAAGCGCTCTCACGATTCGCGCTATGGTCGAGGGTTTTCGCACGGCGCATTCCTTAATTCTCAGAACGGTCCACCCGTGGCGCCTCAGGGATTGGGAGACCCGTCTGTCGCGACGCTTGTTCGCTTCAATCTTGTTGCGCCAGAATTCGGTGTTGGTTCGTGGCAGGTACTTGCATTTGCAACCATGCCAAAAGCAGCCGTCCACAAAAACTGCTACTTTACGGCCCGGCCAAGCGAAATCGGGCTTACCGACTACCGGCCAATGTTTGCGGTAACCCCTTACACCGGCAGCCCAGAGCAGCTTTGCAATCGGCAGTTCGGTGGTTGTATTGCCGCGAGAGCGGATCGCGGCCATGATGCGTGAGCGCACCTTCTTGGTGACGTGGTCCATGTGACGCCACCCCGATTTTACCTCTTCGCGTATTTCTTAAGGTCGTCGCCGGTAATTTCCTCGGCGGGAACCAGCCTGTAATGCTTCTCCTCGACGACTTTCACTTCCGGGCCGTCAAGCGCGAGTTCGAACAGGGCGATGATATCGTCTGTCGTAAATTGGGCCGACACGGGTCGGCAAGTAAGGAGCGGATACTTCTCCTTGCACCAAGTGACGTCTTGAGTAGTCTGCACGACACTGACCTTATCCGACCCTCCCTTAGCCTGCACCGGCAGCACAAAATGCTCGCCGTACTTGTTGAGGCCGACATAAACCTCGTCGATTTCGATCTGGGTGTTGCCCATGGCCTTGACGGTTGTACGCAAATGGTTCTGAAGCGAATACGTTGTCAGGCCCAAGAAAACATCCATCAACCGGTTGTAACGGACCTTCGCGAGAAGGGATTGCTCGTCGGTGAGAGCGTAGGATGCGATGATTTCAGGCGTGGAGTCTGGAATCTTAATGGCCATCAGATGTGGATTCGGCAGGATGTTCGCGAGCTTCGCAAGCCGAAACCGATAGACGGCGCGCCCGGCAAGTTCGATGATCCATTCCCGCCCCGGACCCGCCGTTTCAACGATGGCCTTCGGAAGATTGACGCGGAAGCGGAACGTATAGGGCAAATCGCCGAGGTTTTTCGGCAGGACAATACCAAGTTCACGTGCGATCTGAACAAACTCCTCACGGGTGAATTTGAACTCTGTAGCGCCCGGCCGAAAATGACGGGAGAAAATCTCCGCAATAATAGCGGCGTAGCGGTTGGGCTTGCGAGTTCCGGGCTCGCCGGTTTTCTTATCCATGAGTGCCGGTGTCGCGCCGGATGCGCTGAGGAACGGTGTTCGAGGGTACGGCGTAATATGCGGCCGCTTCCGACATGTTTAAGGATAAAAGCGCGGGGTCGCCTAGCGGAATCGGGCGTTTGCCGTTGCCTGGCAAATCGTCGCTCGCCGCTTCTCTTACCTTTGAGGCGACGGCGCGCGCAAGTAGGGGCGGTACAGAGTTCCCAATCTGCCGAAATCCGTGCCATTTCGTGACATGGAAGCGAAACCAGTCGGGGTAAGAATGGAGCCTTGCGGCTTCCCTCACCGTGATACATCGCGGAGAGAAGGGATGTATCGGCCGTGGCGAAGTAAACGCTCCGCGGTCGCTGGCAGTGCCCGCGCGGATCGTATTGCAGATGCCGTTCGGATCGAGCTTGAAGAATCGGCTTACGGGCTCCGTTTCGCCTTGTTTCGTCGCGAGAAACCGGCTTTTCGAAAGCTCCGTGTGCACCGTTCGCAAACTCGAAGTAAGGAGCGTCCGCTCGAATTCGCGCGGCGTCGAAAGGTCGTCGTGGCCGACTACGTCTCCCCGAAGGGGCGCGCTATAGTCTGTCGCCTTCTTGAAATTCGCCCTTACCCAGTCTCTTTCTAGCAGTTCATCGTAATCGTCGGCTTCGGGAAGGTCCTTGAGTGCGTCCCAAACGGACGGGGTCCGCTCAAGAAAGAGAGTTGCTTCGCCACTGGGCAGAGAGTGTGTGGCTTGGGGATAACGGGGCAAGGGAAATCCCTTGCGAGATCCAAGAAGGAAAAGACGTTTGCGATCCTGCGGAACGCCATGGTGTGCGGCGTTGAGGACCTGATAATCTTCGGCGACGACGTAGCCGTTACTGCGGAATTCCTGAATAATTTCTTCAAGGAAGCGCCTGTGTTCCCCAATCGTAAGGCCACGAACGTTTTCGAATACAAAATATGAGGCCTTCAGCTCGACAACCAGCCGCACGAAATGATAAACGAGGGAGTTGCGGGGATCGTCCAACGCCCTTTTGCCGATCATGCTGAAACCTTGACAAGGAGCGCCACCGAAAACGACGTCCACCGTGCGGTTCTCGACCCGAGAGTGGCTGCGGATATATTTGCCATCGATGTCGGCCACACTGCGGCAGATCGCGGCGCAACCGGGGAAATTAAATTCGTGCGTCGAGCAATGAATGGGATCGTACTCAATCGACGCCACTACATCGAAACCCGCTTGCTCAAAACCCAGGCTCATCCCGCCCGCACCCGCAAACAAGTCTATCGCAATCGGCTGATCTCTATTCGCTTTCATCCAAGACACGACCTCGTAAACATTCTATCGCCTCGCCAAGGGCTCTGCGGTTGAGAGTTTAGCAGGGGTCCGCATAAGGTGGCAATGCAATCCGCGGGTGGCGCATACATCGCCGTATATGTGTGCGTCCCAAGCGTCGCCTTGCGACATCCGACGCCAACTGCGCACGGCAAGCGACCCAGCGCAGATCGGCGCGGTTTACATGGCCGTGTGGAGAGGCGCAGGGTCGAAAAACACTTGACGCGGAAATGTCTTACGCTGAAAACAAAGGAGATAAGCTAATCCATTCCTCACCTGCGTGCCGACACTGTTTTTCAAGAGGTTTCGCGGGCCAAAGGCCCTAAGGGACATACATAAGAATCATGCCTGCACCACCCAACGCTGGGGTATGGCCACTAAACGGGAAACTCCCTTCCGCAACCTGCAACCACTTGGCCGTGTAGTCGCCCTATCTGAGACTGAGTTGTAGCACAAATGCGACAGGCAGGAATGGGTCCTGCCTTGTCGAACAGCTTTTCGCGTTCTTAGCGCGTCAGTGCCGTTATGCCTTGGCAGGGGTCGAAAAACCGATCGGCTTCCTTGGCTCTGTGGGCGGTTCCATCAACTGTCGGATTGCCTCAAACACGACCTTGAATTTGGCGTCGTAATTGGCCTCCAGGTTATTGAGTCGGCGCTCAAGATCGGCGTGCGCAGCCAGCATTCGCCGCAGTCGCACGAAGGCCCGCATGATTTCGACGTTTACCAGCACGGCCCGCTTGCTCCTGAGCACGCTGGAGAGCATGGCCACGCCCTGCTCCGTGAAAGCGTAGGGAGAGTATCGCCGCCCGCCCCACTGACTTGAGGTGCCAAATTGGCGCCTCAAGTTCGCAAACTCGTCAGGGCTGAGCCGCAGCATAAAGTCCCCAGGAAACCGCTCTAGATTGCGCCGCACCGCCCTGGTTAGCGCTTTGGTCTCGACGCCGTAAAGCTCCGCCAAATCCACGTCCACGATCACCTTATGGCCGCGAATCAGCAAAAGGTGGGCCTCGATACTCCTCGAAGATACGATAGCCTCTGTGCCACTTGTCATTATTCAGTCCTTCCTGAGGCGCTACAGTGACGCCTGCGCAACGGATCACGTGGAGACAAATAAGGCGCTTCGCTCCGGCTCCACGGCGAAGCCTGAGAGCGGGGAGGGATTATACAACTCAATAATGTACCGAGCTACAGTAAGCGCAGTTGCAGGTGCGGGCAGCGAATAGATTTCGCTCATGTATGGCGCTCACTTGGCCGGTTATGTCGCCAAACCGTGGATGTGCCCTGTGCTATCGGCTTGCGGGGGTCAGGGTGGGGCCAACATAAATGTAGAAACTACTGGCAGGAGCGTCCCGCTCCCGCCAGGAAGGCGCGGGCAGGATGCCCACCCCCCAGAGGTGGACAACCTGGCGGAGACAGCGTAAAGTCTGCATGTGGTGAGCCACACCAGTTGTCTTCCGCTTATTGCTCGCGCTGTCAGCCATGGCGGACGCACGGCCATCGTCGATTTGCAAGGCGCCTTCACCTACAACGATTTGCTGGATACATCGTCGCGCGTGGCGGCGGGTTTACTGGCTGGCCGTGGGGACCTTCAGGAAGAGCGCATCGCATTTCAAGTGACGCCGGGATTTCCCTGGGTCGCGGTGCAGTGGGGCATTTGGCGCGCCGGAGGCATTGCCGTTCCACTTCCGCTCAACTCGACGCGGCCTGAGCTGGAATACATCATTGACGACACAGGGGCGTCAACATTGGTGTCCGACGCTGGCGGGGAATCCCTGCTGGCCCCAATCGCCGCAACACGGAACATCCGCGCATTCCCGTATGACCGGATTCTCAACTGCCAACCGGCAGAATTGCCGGACGTCCCGCGCGAGCGCCGGGCCATGATTCTCTATACCAGCGGCACGACGAGCCGGCCGAAGGGGGTGGTAACGACCCACGCCAACATCACGGCGCAAATTGCGAGTCTGGCAGAGGCATGGGAGTGGACGGCGGACGATCGCATTGTCTTGTGTTTGCCCCTGCACCACGTACACGGAATCATCAACGTGGTTTCGTGTGCGCTCTGGCCGGGAGCGGCCTGCGAGATGCTGCCACGCTTCGACGCGAACGAAGTGTGGGAACGCATCTCCAGCGGCCGCGTAACCCTGTTCATGGCAGTGCCGACGATCTACGTGAAACTCATTGCCGCCTGGGAAGCCGCTTCGCCGGAGCGCCGCGCGCATCTCAGTCAGGCATGCCGCAAGTTACGTCTGATGGTGTCCGGGTCGGCAGCGCTGCCCGTGCGCACCCTCGAACGCTGGAAGGAAATCAGTGGTCATACTCTGCTGGAGCGCTACGGCATGACCGAGATTGGCATGGCCCTGTCCAATCCGCTGCGGGGCCAACGCGTGCCGGGAAGCGTCGGGACTCCACTGCCGGGTGTCGAGGCGCGGGTTGTGGACGAGGATGGCCGGCCGGTTTCGCCCGGAACGCCGGGGGAGCTCGAAGTCCGCGGCCCCAGCGTGTTCGCGGAATACTGGGGCAAGCCCGATGCAACCCGCGATGCCTTCCGCGGCGGCTGGTTTCGCACTGGCGATACGGCCGTCGTCGAAAACGGGGGCTATCGTCTCTTAGGCCGGACGAACCTTGATATCCTCAAGACCGGGGGCCACAAGGTCTCCGCGCTGGAGATCGAAGAAGTCCTGCGCGGACATCCCGCGGTTGCCGATTGTGCCGTTATCGGCCTACCCGATCCCGAGTGGGGCGAGCGCGTCGCCGTGGCTCTCGTGATGAAGGGCTGCGACGCAATCGATTTGCCGCGCCTCCGCGCTTGGGCCAAAGCGCTTCTCTCGCCGCACAAACTGTCTTCCCGTTTGCTCGTGGTGGGTGAACTGCCGCGCAATGCGATGGGAAAAGTGATGAAGCCCGCGATCGCAGCAATGCTTCAAACCGCGTGCGGTGGCGCCCCCGTCGCCGATGGGCGATGAAGTGGCGGCCTATCCACTGCCCTCACAGCACACCCGACTCTCACGCCAGCAAATCACGGGATTTTGGGCTGCCTGGGCCGGGTGGACGCTGGACGGCATGGATTCCGTAATCTACGCACTCGTGCTCAGCCCCGCGCTATCCGAGTTACTCCCAAAATCGGGGTTCAAGGCCACCCCTGCCAATGTGGGATTTGCTGGATCGACGCTCTTCGCGCTCTTCCTCGTGGGATGGGGCCTATCGTTTATTTGGGGACCGATGGCTGACAAGTTTGGCCGCACGCGGGTACTCGCTGCCACCATCTTCGTCTATGCCACCTTCACCGCCGCCGCTGCTTTGTCGCAGACGGTGTGGCAATTGGGACTGTTCCGCCTGCTGGCAGGCATTGGGATTGGCGGCGAATGGGCATTGGCGGGTACCTACGTCGCCGAGGCTTGGCCGGAAGACCGCCGCAAGATGGGCGCGGGATATCTGCAAACCGGTTATTACGCAGGCTTCTTTCTGGCTTCGGCCCTCAACTATACAGTGGGAGCGCGGTACGGCTGGCGTGCCATGTTCTGGTGTGGACTCGCGCCCGTCATCGTGGCCTTCCTGATTCTTTTCCGTGTGAAGGAACCGCAAAGATGGCAACAGAAAGCCAGGGTGAAAGCAGACAGCGGGCTTTCTTCCTTGCGCAGAATATTCCGCACTCCCTACAGGCGGCGCACGCTCGTGAACGCGACCCTGCTGGCCACGGCCATCTGCGGCCTCTGGGCGGGGAGTGTTTATGCGCCGACGGCCATCATTTTGTTAGCGGGACATGCCGGCATGTTGCCGCCGCAGGCAGTACGCATGTCTTCCTTCGGCATGGGATTGCTATCGCTTGCGACCATCCTGGGATGCTTGGCGGTTCCGCCACTGGCGGAGCGTTTTGGGCGCAAGCCGACTTTGACCCTCTACTTCGTCGGCATGGCAACCTGTATCATACTGAGTTTTGGTTGGGCGTTCTACCTGCCCCACGGTCTTCACACGTTCATCGCCGTACTCTTCTTTTTAGGCTTTTTTGGCGGAAACTTCGCGATCTTCAGCCTCTGGTTGCCGGAGCAGTACGGAACTACGGTGCGTGCGACCGCGTTTGCGTTCACCACGTCGATCGGACGTTTCATTGCTGCCGGAGTTACCTTCGGGGTCGGTTCACTGGTTAGCCGGATGGGAACTCTCGGTTGGCCGGTTGCTTTGACTGCGATTGCGTTCGCGATGGGTCTGCTGGTTATTCCCTTCGCGATAGAAACCCGGGGCCAGTTCCTGCCTGACTAATTAAGCCAGACTGAGCAGGGCGCGGCGGACGATGGTGCGAGTCAAGGGGATCTTGTAGCTGTTGTCCGCGAGCGGCACGTTGTCTTCAACCACCAAATCCGCGGCTCGACGGGCCAGCGGCTCATCTAGTTTCGCGCCCAACAGCGACTTCTCGGCCGCGACGGCATGCCACGGTACAGGCGCCACGCCCGAGAGCGCAAGGCGCGCGTGGGCCACCTTGTCATTCTGAAAACTCACGACCGCGGCCACGCCGACGAGCGAAAAATCGAATGACGGTTTTTCCCTGAACTTCACGTACGTGCTACGCGTTTCCGGGCGCGGCGTGGGCAGGAGAACTTCCGCCAGGATTTCTCCCGGCGCTATGGTCAGCCCGTACGACATCTTCTCCGCCGGCAGGCAATAAAGAGATTCGAGCAGCACCGTGCGCTCGCCCCGGGGCCCGGCCAAGCGTACCGTGGCATCAAACGCGATCAGCGCCGGCGCCAGGTCCGAAGGATGGGCGAAGAAGCAGGGGCCTCCGCCCAGAATCGCGTGGTAGCGGTTCTCTCCGAGTTGCCCGAAGCAGGTCGTCCCTTGTTTCTGCAAACAGACAAAGTCCCGATGGCGGAAGTACCAGCACCGGGGCCGCTGGCAAAGGTTGCCGCCCACGGTGCCGGCGTTGCGGATTTGCACGGAGCCCACAGACTTCGCGGCTTCTGCCACCGCGTTATACTTCGCCAGTACGATGGGATTCTCGGCCAGCTCCGAAAGCGTCACAAGCGGGCCCAGGCTCAGGCCGCCAGTCGTTTCCCGGATGCTCGAGAGTCCCGGTACGGACTGCAAGTTCACCACTTGTTCCGGTGTGTTGATGCGCTTCTTCAAGCGCCCCAGCAGGTCCATGCCCCCGGCCAGAAGTTCGCTCCGCGCCGGGTCCGTGCCCAGAAGCTCGACGGCCTCCTCGAGACTGCTAGGGTTATAAAGGAGAAACTGTTTCATCTTAGGCCTCCTTCTTTGCCGCGAGTGCGTCCAGGATGCGGTCCGGCGAAAGCGGTAGTTCGTAAACGCGAATTCCCAGGGCGTGGGCGACAGCGTTGGCGACCGCCGCCGCGGTGGGCACGGTGCAGGGTTCACCGATGCCCTTGCCTCCCACATTGTTCCCCGGGTTAATGGGCTCCACGATCACCGTTTCGATCTCGGGCAATTCCTCAGGGCCGATCATTTTGTAGTCTTCCAGGTTGGGATTGATGACGCGGCCTTCGGGCTTGTCCATGGCGCGCCGCTCGAGCAGAGCGTAGCCCAAACCCATGATGACTCCGCCATTGACTTGGTTTTCGAACGTGGTGCGATTGATCACGCGGCCCGCCTCATGCACCGCTACCACTTTAATCACTCGCACCAAGCCCGTCTCCGTATCAACTTCAACTTCGGCGAATTGCGCGCCCCAGAGCGGCAGGTCCCCGTAGGGAGCAACATTGGGAAGCCGCTCACCGTGCCCGTAAACCGGAGCGTCAAGCTTGGCCGCGGCTTCGTTCCAAGTGAGCCCCCGGCCCATCTGGCCGCGGACTGAAATCCTGCCGTCGTCACAGACTAGGTCCTCAGGCTTGGCTCCCAGCGCCGGCGCCACCTTTTGGAAAAGTCCCTGTCGAGCGCTTGCCGCTGCCGCACGAATGGCAGGCGCGATGGAGAGCGCCGTCACGCTGCCGCCACTGTCGGGCGCAATCAGCTCCAGGCTGGTGTCTCCGATGTTGACGTTCACGGCTTCCAGCGGCACGCCCAATTCTTCCGCCGTCACCATGGCCACCAGCGTCCGCGTGCCCACACCAATATCCTGCACCGCCATGGCGGATTCCACGGAACCGTCGGGCGCGATCGTGACGCGGCTCGCAGCCGGCGGCCCAGACCCGTTCCCCCATACTGCCGTTCCCATACCGATCCCGCACTTGATCGGTGAATCCGCATTTGGACCCATTCCCGCACGCCGGCTCCAACCGATTTTTTCCGCCCCCACCTGGTACATTTCCTCCAGCGCCAGAAGCGGCAAATCGACGAAATTCTTCCGGCGCAGTTCGAGAGGATCCATCTTCAGTTCGAGCGCCAACTCGTCCATTGCCGACTCGATGGCAAAGGAACCCGGAGGAAAGCCCGGCGCCCGCATGGCCATGCCTGTGCCCGCGTTCGTATACACATCGCTGTCCTCAAGTTTCAGGTTCGGACACTTATAGACCATCGCCATGATGCCTGTGACGGCGGCATCGCGGCCCACCCCCGCAGTCCCATAGGCCCGGCAGTGCAAGGCAGTCAGTGTACCGTCTCGCTTGGCGCCTAGCTTGATCCACATGGTGGCGTCGGGGCGATTGCCCGCCGCCTGGCTTTCCTCCTGGCGATCGTAGGCGAGCTTTACGGGCGCACCCGTCCGGCGGGCCATCAGCGCGGCCAATCCCCCGTAGTTCAGCATTCCGGATTTGCTGCCGAATCCGCCTCCCATGTGCTGGGTAATGACCCGAACGTCCGCTTTATCCAGCTTGAAGGCTTTGACGAGGTCGTCGCGGAAGCCGTTTATCGCCTGCGTCGAAGCCCACACCGTAAGCTTCGTCCCTTCCCACTTGGCCACCGCCGTGTGGGACTCCGCCGAGTTGTGGAGCAGCACCGGGACGTGAAGTGTGCGCTCGATGATGACGTCCGCTTCTTTGAATCCCTTCTCGATGTCCCCGGTCGTTTGGGGCGTGCCCGCTACCACGTTGCTGGGAGTGCCCTGGTGAACGCGCGGTGCCTCGGGCCGGAGGGCTTCCTCATGATCGACGACGTGGGGAAGCCGTTGATACTTAACTTCGATCAATTCGATCGCATCTTCGGCAATCGCTTCGGATTCCGCCGCCGCCACTGCCACTTCTTCGCCTTCGGCAATCACCTCGCGATCCTGGGGTTCCAGCACCGGGCCGTCCGACACGACGTCCAGCAGCGCGTTCGTGGCATCAAATCCCGATCCCTTCGCGATCAGCACGACGGCCTTCACTCCGGAAAGGGCTGCGGCCCGCGAGGCGTCGATCCGCTCCACTTTTGCGTGTGCAAAGGGACTGCGCAAAACCTTGGCGTAGAGCAGGCCGGGCAGGTCGGCGGGAGTGTAGTCGAGGGTGTACTTGGCTTGGCCAGTTACCTTCTCCGGACCTTCAATGCGGGGCACGCCCTTGCCCACAATCTTCAACTTGGCGTCCAGGTCCCAGAACGGAAGTTCACTCTCGGGAACTTCGATCTCGACCATCTGGGGCTTTTCCGCCAGGCCCACCTTAACTTTGAGCTTTTTCTTTCTGGCTTCCTTTTCCTCAGGCGTCCTGCCGGCTCTTCCGGCTCGACCGGTTGGATACATCGTCGTACCTCCTGCGGAATTCACATTCCGCTCGCGCCTGGAATCCAGTGGCGCGAACCTCAGGCCCCCGGCGGCGCGGGCTAAGCCCCGGCCACGGCGTTGGCAGCCTTCAAAATGTTGGGCAGCGCACCGCAGCGACAAAAGTTGCCGGCGATCGCCGTTCTGATTTGCGCGGACGTCGCGCGCGGATGCTGGTCCAGCAACGCTTTAAGGGACATGATCATCCCGGAAGTGCAGAAACCGCACTGCAGCGCGTCGTGCTCAATGAAGGCCTTCTGCAAGCGCGCCAGCAGCTTCCCCTGCGCCAGACCTTCGATGGTGATGATCTTCTTCCCTTGAGCATTCACCGCGAGAGTCATGCACGAGCAGACAGCGCGCCCATCCATTAACACCGTGCAGGCGCCGCATTCCCCATGGTCGCAGGTGCGCTTGGTTCCGGTCAGGTTCAGCCGCTCGCGCAGAGCCTCCAACAGGGTGACGCGCGGCTCAAGCTGTAGGATATGTTCCTTGCCGTTCACGTTCAGCCTGACTTGGACTGGGCCAGGCCCCAGTGGCGGACGTTTTGTCGTGGAGGCACTGCCACGTGGGATGGGCTTCACGAGCAGGCCCACCGCAGCGGCGCCACTCGCCATTCCCGCTGTCTTCAGGAATTTCCTTCTCGAAAGCTTCTGCTTCCCCTTCTTAGTCTTCAGCATGGCCGACTCCGAGGTACCGTTCCTGGACCGCTAAACCCCCGACCGATTCGGACTGGGGATGAATTGGGACAACTTGTCCCTGGTGTGAAAGACACAAAACTGCGAACGGTACACCGCTGGCTAGGCACGTAATTCACCAACTGCTAATCCGAAATTTGCTTTGAGGTTTGGCGGCGGCTTAGAACATGTGCCCGCACGTCTCCAACAGGGACGTTTCGACGCACTCTTGCCGTCTGCGAAGGCGGAATTCCTTCCTCTGTGGTCTTCTCTGTCCCACCCGCCAAAGACTGTGCTGGCAGCACTTACTGAAGGTTTTCCCTAGGGTTGTCGTGTTTCAGTTTTTGAAAGGTCTGCCACTCCGCATCGGCCTCGGGCTTACGGCCCAGGCGTGTGTAGATGCGGCCAAGTAGATAGTGGGGCTCGGGGTAAGTCGGGTCGTTGCGCTCCGCCGTTAGAAGTTCCTGGCAGGCTGCGTCGTCCTTGTTCTCCTTTTCCAGCAGCACTCCCATCTCGTAGTGCGCCTTCGGGAAGCGCGGGTCATACTTGAGCGACTCCTGCAAGTAGGTTTCCGCTTCGCTGAGTTTCCCGAGTTTCACAAGCAGTGTGCCGAGGTTTAGTGGCGGCCAAGGGGAGGGAAGCCGCGCGGAGCGATTCATGCCGATCGCCTGCTGGTAAACGTCGATGGCGTTGTCATACTGCCCCAGGGCCTCATAGACAAGCCCCAGGTTGTCATAGGCTTTCATGAAGGTGGGCTGCAAGTGCAAAGCCTTCTGCAGATTGGCGGCAGCAGCCGAATACTTCATAGCGTCATAGTCGATGCGCCCGAGCCAGTAGGGATAGAGCGGATTGCGTGGGTCCGTCTTGGCCAACGCTTCGAATTCCGGGCGCGCCCAATCCCGATGATTCATGATGATGTAACTCAGGGCCAGGGTGAAACGGTCGCGGGCAGGCAGTGGCGCGAGGGCCTCCGCCTTCTTCATCGCGATGGCGCAGTTCAGATACTTGCCATCCTGGAAGAATATGCCACCCACGGCGGTCAGCAGCACCTGCGATTTGGGGTTGCGGTCGACCTCTTCGGCGAGCAACGTCTCGGCGCGCGCGTAGTTGCGCGACTTGGTGGCGTCGCGGAGGGTTGTACGATCCGCGTCGCTGATGGGCAAATCGTCATAATCGTCCGCGGACGACTGGGCAGCGGGGGCATCCTCAACTCGCACTTGTTGGCCGGGCGCAGACCGCGCCGGGCACGGCAGCGCGAGTAAGCTGGCGATGAAAAGGATCGTCAACTTCAACAGCAGTAAAGCCTCCTTCGCCCCTGAGCTGGATCGGGCCGGAGCTCAAAACCGGTTTCGGCGGCACGCTCGACGTCCCTACGGTTTGCCCATAATTCCCGGCAGCCAGTGAAGGGCATTGTCATGGAAGATCTTGCGCAGAACAGGGTTTGGTAGGGCAAGACCCTGGTAAGTGTGCCCCTTATACGCGACGGTCTGATCTGTGGCGAAGAATTTCCAATCGCGCTCATAGGTGTCCTTCCACTCCTTCAGTGCTTGCTCGGTGTTGTCCTTCGGCATGGCTCCGAGATCGGTTCCGTAAAGCACGCGGTCCTGGTATTTGATCAGGAAGGCCCGGACTTTGTCGCGCGGCTGCAACATGAAATATGTAACGCGGGCGGCAGTATCGACCGCGAAATTGGGGTAGCGGTCAAAGCGCTGGGCTATCTGATCCACGTCCACTTCCATGCTGCCCAAGTGCGCACCCACTACGCGCAGGTGAGGGTTCACTTCCACGAAATGGTCTCGGGCCGCGAGAATGGCGGCCTTCGACGGCCACTCGGGGTGAGCGTAAGCGTATTCTTGGGGGTTCTGCCGATAATACTCATAGTCCGGGCTGGCGGGATTGGGTGCCTGCCAGCATGAATCGGGCTCAGCGATGTGTGCCACGACCGTCCGATTGTGGGCGGCAATATCCCGATAGACGGGCTCGAAGGCAGGGTCGTCCGGCATCACATATTTCCCCGACTTCGACTTCATCTCCATGCCCATAACTTTGTAAATCTTCACGGCGATGGCCCCCGCCGCAAAGTCGGCATCGAGTTGGCGGATCGTACGCTGTGCGAACTCCGCCGATTCGAAATCGTAGGGGCTGAAAGTTGTGCAAAATACGGCCCGCCCTCGAGTGGTACGGGCGACCTTGAGCACGTCACCGCGCTGCGGTTCCAACGCCTTGCTGTACGGATCGCGGTCATCAATCACACAGATATTTAGAATGCGCAGGTTCAGGCGCTGCATAAAGGCGCCAAACGCAGGATCGTCCTTGAAGAGGTGGACGTGCGCGTCTATTGGCCCCAGGGCGTTAAAGCCCGCGAAAACGTCGGCCGGCGGCATGCCGGGTTGCGCGTCGTACGCGGAGCGCGTGCCCAGAGTCGCCGCTATTACCATCAAGACCGCCAGCACAGCCATCGCCAACGATAGCAACGTCCACTTCGAATTCGGAAATTTCACCGTATTCCTCCTGTCGCGATGTTTACAAGCTTGGGTAATGGTGTCATTTGCTGTGGCACGGCCATCTTGGCCGTGACCGTTCACGGGCGGGACGCGCGTGCCACTTTCAAATGACACCACTACCCAAGCCTGCATTCCATCGGTTTCTACCGGAAATCCTCGTCAAATACCAGATAAGTTTTCCTCTCGATCCCAGACGAAGCCGGCAGCGGATCACCCGGAAGTGCTTCTGCTGCCAGGCCGGGTTTGAATTTCAGCACAACTTCTTTGGCGGCCAACTTCCGTCGGGCCCGCAACCAGCCGGAGATCCTGAGCCCCGCAGGGCGACAAACCAAACGAAAGAAACTGCTCAGGCATGTCGGAAGCGGAGTGACGCGGTCAGCCCCAAGCCCACTCCGACGCTTGTGAAGGCGTTGGCTTCCTTAACTTTTGCCTCGCCGAACTGATCGGTAAATATTCTTCGTATGATGGGGACCTGAGACGACCCTCCGGTAATGAACACTGCATCGATGTCTTTGACTGTCATTCTTGCCGCTTCCATCACTTCTCCTATGCACACTTTGAGGCTTCTCGTTTCATCCGCGATTGCTTTCTCGAACTGACGCCGAGTCACGGCGACATCGAAAGCATCGTGGCCGTATTCAAATGTGATATGAGCTTTGTCCAGTTCGGAGAGCGCGCACTTCGCTGCCTCCACCGTCTCGATTAATTTGAACTCACCGTTGTACTTCAGAAGCTCGACGATCTTATGAAGGCGCAGTTGGGCAATGCGAGAGCGATATTCAGGGCCTCTCAGCAGATGCACTCGTTGCGGATCTGAGAGCACACGGAAGATGTCCTGCGGCATCGAGAGTTTTCTGCTGCTATCAATAAAACTCGCAATTTCGTCGTTAGAACCGAAATGGGGAGCAGCGCTGAGGTACGCGAGACGAGCGGTAAAGACATCCCCACCGATAGGGAGGCCACCGACGGCGATGACGTCAGCTTGCCTGTCCGCTTCGAGCGAGACACCTCCCCGCAAGCGCATCACCGCAAAATCCGACGTGCCGCCGCCCAAATCCCCAATGAGAACTCGCTTCTCCTGTCCGCGAGAGAGGGTATTCTCAAACGCCAGCGCCGCGGCGATGGGCTCAAGCTGAAACACGATCTGCTTGAATCCTGCTTGTCGGGCTGCCTGCTCCAGTTGGTTCTGTGCCGCCTGGCCTCTCTTCGCAGATGCGAAAACCACGGGTCTTCCCAGTACAATGTCGGTGATTGCCGTTCCGAAATGCGCCTCTGCTCTCCGTTTCATCTCTCTCAGAATTACGCTGATGAGATCCGCCAGAGTATAGTGTCTACTATGGAGATAAGTTCCCAGATCGGTTCCGAGATGCGATTTCAGGGATCGCATAAAGCGCCCCATCGGCTCCCCCTCTTCCTCCAAATCCCGCCGATATTGCTGATACGCTTCCCCTCCTACCAGAGGACGCCGCCCTCTGCTGCTGGGAAAGTAAATGACAGATCTCAGAATGGTAGGCGGCTGGAACAAGGGGTCAATATCGAACGTGTCCACAGACCCTTGCTCC
>JBKQVI010000400.1:0-4110 GCA_052139985.1 Terriglobia bacterium | reverse complement strand
TGGTAAATGAAGACGTTCGTATCCAGGGCGACCCGGCGGTGATGCCGAAGAAAGGCGCGGAGACGGTCTATTCCCAACTCTGGCGTTCCTTTTGCAGATAATCGCGGGGGTAGGCGCCGCGAGCTAACCCTCGAATTGCGGCATGATGGGACTTGGGCTTTTGCAGGGCAATGACCCTCTCTCCACAAACCACCACCAAGAGCTTGTCGCCGGGCTTCAGTTGCAAAGCCTCGCGGGCCTCCCGTGGGATAACAATCTGGTTCTTGGTTGAGAGTGTCGCTTCCGCCATCGCTTTACATCATAGCATAAAGTAAAGCAGGCGGCGCTAGGGGTGCTGTCTAATTTGAGCCTAACGCCGCCATCTTGGCGGCTCCTGTGCCGGCTGGAAGCCGGCGGTACGGCTCAAATTAGGACAACGGCGCGCGAGGGGTGCGTGGATTTGGCAGTGGCAGCGGGTAGCGCATCGCGAAACGAGTCTGCGCTGCCCGCTACGACCTTGCCCAGGTTCACGCCGACCGCATCAAGCTCAAGCGGCTGGAATTCACCGAGGGTTCGCGATCAAAGGGAAAGCCCACAATTACAAACGGAATGACCGTAGCCACGCACGGCTTGACGTCCGTTACGTTACGCATTACAGTACAGGAATGATTCGCTCGATCCGCCACAAGGGATTGAAGCGGCTTTACGAAGACGACGACTCACGCGGCGTGATGAGCGAGCACGTGGAAAAGCTGCGTGACATTCTCGCGCGGCTGGATGCCGCGGCTTCGATTGCGGACATGGACGTGCCGGGTTTCCGGCAGCATCCGCTTAAGGGCAAGTACAAGGGCTTTTGGGCGGTGACGGTTCGCGCCAACTGGCGGGTGATGTTTCGCTTTGCCGACCGCGACGTCCTGGACGTTGATTATATCGATTACCACTGAAAGGAGATTGGAACTATGCCGATGAAGAATCCACCCCACCCCGGCGGCTTTGTGCTACGCCAGTGTATTGAGCCTATGGGCTTGACGATCACGGCCGCTGCCGCCGCGCTCGGAGTCACGCGCACGACCCTCTCGGAACTGGTAAACGAGAAGCGCGGGATTTCTCCCGAAATGGCTGTAAGACTGTCGAAGGTTTTCGGAGGCAGCGCCGAAACCTGGCTCACACAGCAGGCGCACTACGACCTGGCACAGGTTCACGCCGACCGCATCAAGCTCAAGCGGCTGGAATTGACTGTGGGTTTGTCATCATAGGAAAAGCAGGCGTAGCGCGGGCCTGTTTTGTAGGTTCGCGGTGCTTGGGCGCGGCCGGTGGGAAGAGCCAACCTTGAAAAACAGGTGCCACTTGCGGCCTTCAAGACATGCTAAACTTTGGTGACGGACCCCGGAGGGAGGTAGGAATCATGCCGAGCCTTTTGATCCATAGGGCCAATGAGCTTAAAACCGAGACTCGCGCCGCTTTGGAAGCGGAGTTGGGGCGCTCTCTTCAAGACGACGAGGAAGTGAGCATTATGACATTTGTTCCCTGCGCCGCCCCCACGGGAGAAGCTCGCCGGGAAGCCGGGCGCAATTTGCAGGACCACTTCAATCGGATTGACCAAAAACTAAAGGGCGCATCTCCTGAAGAAACGGAAGAGGCCCTCGACGAGGCCATTCGCAGCGTACGCCCCGGATATCGGGAACACGAGTGAGAATTGTTTTCGACACCAATGTCCTTGCCCGCGCCCACCAATTTGCCAACGGGCCTGCCCGCCGCGCATTGGTTTTCGTGGCCACAGGCTCTGATGTTCTCATCCTGTCACAATACTTGCTGCAAGAACTGCGTCGAACTCTGGCCTACCCAAGGGTGGTGAAGAGTTCTGGCCTGACCGCTCTGGATATTTCCGAGTACTTGGACTATCTGGCCCGCGTTTCCAGCCTCGTCCACCCCCTACCCGTGCCGGAGAAGGTGCTGAGAGATCCAGCGGACGAACCCGTGCTCGGTACCGCGCTGGCAGGAAACGCCGACGTCATCTGTACCCGGGATGCGGATTTCTTCACGGAAGAAGTGCGACGTTTCAGCGCCGAGCGGGGGATTCAAATACTGTCCGATCTGGAATTGCTTCGCGCGCTCAAACTCCAGCGCTGAGGCAATCCTGCAGAAGCCATTGGCGCAGGAAGAGGCGCAGAGCTTGAAAAGCGGCTCTGCGCCAGCCCGCCTGCTCTGAAGGTACGGCCCTTGAGTGCGATAGGTGAGAAAAGGCGCAGACCTTTAAAAACAAGTCTGCGCTTGCTTGCCACCTGCTTGCCGCAAGTATTCGCGGGTGGCGCATACATTGCTTTTTATGTATGCGCTCAGGCAACACGCGCAACATTTCTGTTTATGCGCCCTAACCCTGGTCTGTTTTCTTGACGTTTGCCGACATAAGAGGCAATGTCGGCGCCACCCCCGCACTAATTAGTTCGTCCTCGCCGCCGGCCAAGCGGACTTCCTGAAGGTAGTCATCCGTGAGTTCAGAATCGGTTCCGCGTTCCCGGACCAGCGCGGCGATTCGGTGGCTCGGCACTTGTGCGGTCAGCAGGGTGATGACCTGAACTTGGTTCAGCGGCCGCGGGCGAGCCGGCAGTCGTAGAGCCGCCCTTGAGGGCGGCACGCCGTAGGGGCGGCTTTACGCCGCCATGGCGAGGTAAACTCGCCGCTACGTTAGCATGTGCCGGGCTCAAGCCCGGCGCTACCGCCGTGGTAGCGCTGACCTTGAGGTCAGCACCTGCAACGTAGGGCCGAACGGCGTTCGGCCTTGGCCCAGCGGCGCTGGCGTCCCACCTCGGTCCTATCGGACAGCGTAGCAGCGGTTTTTCACGATCCCCGCTCGCTCTTAATGTTCGGCCAAGCCAAAGCAATAAAGCATGGAATTATGGTCCACGGCATACACGCGGCCGCCGGCAACGGCCAGCCCGCTGAAGTGGACCCAAGTGGTGACGGCGTCGCCGCTTTCGTAAAGCACTTGGCCGGTTTTGGCGTCCAGGGCGTAAAGCACAGCGTTGTGGGTATTCTGGCTGCGCTCCTGGTCGGTCAGCAGTTTCTGTCCTTTAAAGATGACGGCCGGTCCGGTGGTTTGCTGGGTGTTCTCGCCGGTCGAGAGAGCAAAAACAATGCCGTTCGCAATGGCGACAGGTTCCGGCACGTCAAAGTCAGAGGATATCCAGGCGGGTTCGAGCGTCGGTTTATGCGTGGAAGGACTGAGTGCCAGTTTGAAAGCCATGATGCTGCCGTGCGGATTTGGGCCGTGAGTTACGGAAAAGTGCGGGGCCTCCTTCGAGACCGGTCCCCAGATGGGCACATAGAGCCACGTGTTGCCGTCCTCGTCCCGCCAAGAGGAGAGTTCTCCCCAGATGCCCTGCATTTCAAACTCTAATTCGTCGTTGGCGAGCTTCTGGCGGTAAAGCGGCGTCTGGTGGTCTTCCGTGCCCAGGGAATCGGCGTCCACCAGGTAGAGTGCGCCTTCCTTCCCGCCCCCGGCCACCAGACGACTGCTGCGAAACGGGAACCAGATCAGGCTGGAGGCCGCAATGTCCAGATCGAACTTGGTGAGCTTCTGGAAGTTCAGAGGAGAATAGTAGTCAGTCACTTCCAGGTCTTCCGGACGAGCGGCGATCAAGCTGCTGCCGTATTCGCCTTCCGTGGGGTTAAAAGCGCCGTCGCCGGTGGAAGCGTAAATCCGACCGTCCGCACCGATGGCCACTCCGCCGCGGCCCCAGATACCCGCTCCACTTTTCGCGACCAGCAAATCGTGAATCACCGGGCGGTTGGGATGGCGAACGTCGAGGGAGTAGATTCCCGACCGCGCGCCGCCGCAGCCTTGCGAAATCGAGGTGTACACGATGTCGTTCGAAAGGTTAAGGCTCCAGTCCTTCGAGTAGGCGGGAACAAATTGCACGGGGCCGATGCGCGTCTCGCCGGTGCCCAGATCCAGGCCGTAGAATTTGCCGTCCGCGGCGATGGCGTAGATCAACCCGCGGGCGTTATCGATGGTGGGCGTGGCGTTCAGATTGTTCGGGCACAGCCACATGCCCGCGTTCTTGGGGAGCACGTGACTTTCAAAATTCCGGCTCCAGACCAGCTCACCCGTTTTGGCATCGAGCGCGTTGA
>JBKQVI010000399.1:0-32715 GCA_052139985.1 Terriglobia bacterium | reverse complement strand
CTTTTCATCATCTCCGTAATCTACCACCCTTGGGGTGAAATCCCCCCACCAGTCTCTTCCTCACTCCCACCCCGCAATCCGGCCTCCGCACCCACCGCTGCCAAATCCCTACGGACGGATTACGGTCTACCGTATACCGCCTACTGCTTCCTGACTCCTGCTACAATAGACTCCTATGGTCTCCCTGTTTGGTTCCAGCAGTAAAGAGAAGAAACCCGGGTTTCTGGACCGGCTGAAGCAGGCCGTCGCCTCCACCAAGGCCCAACTGGTGGAAAAGATCGAGCAGGTTGTCGAAGGCAAGTCCACGTTGGACGAATCGGTGCTCGACAATCTGGAAGCAACCCTGATCACCGCCGACTTGGGAGTGCCCACCGCGCAGGAAATCCTGGGGCGGCTGAAGCAACAAATCAGCCAGGGAAAGCTGCGGGAGACGGCGCAATTACGGCCGGCCGTGGAGCAAGGGATTCTGGCGATTCTGGAGAATTCCGGAGCGGGCTCGGCAGCTCCCAAAGCCAAGCAGCCCCCTGCGGGCATGCCGGCGGTCATCTTTGTAGTAGGCGTCAATGGAGTCGGCAAAACCACCAGCATTGCCAAACTGGCGCATTTTTTCTTGCTGCAGCACCGCCGCCCCCTGCTCTGCGCGGCTGACACCTTCCGCGCCGCCGCCAATGAGCAGTTGGAAATTTGGGCGGGCCGGCTGGGCATCGATATGATCAAGCAGAGGTCGGGGGCAGACCCGGCAGCGGTGCTCTTTGATGCTCTCGCGGCGGCCAAGAACCGGCACAATGATCTGGTGATCGTGGACACGGCGGGCCGCTTGCATACCAAAACCAACCTGATGGCGGAACTCGAGAAAATGTGCCGCATCGCCGCCCGGGAGATTCCCCAAGCTCCGCATGAGGTGTTGCTAGTCATCGATGCGACGACGGGGCAGAACGGGCTCCAGCAGGCGCGCCAGTTTGTGGACCACGGCGGCGCCACCGGCATTATTCTGACAAAACTCGACGGCACCGCTAAGGGCGGCGTGGTTATTGCCATTGCGCGCGAATTGGGCTTGCCCATTCAGTTTGTCGGCGTGGGTGAAAAGATTGAGGACCTGCTACCCTTTGACCCGCATGAGTTTGTGGAGTCGCTTTTCGAGTCGTAGGACGCTGGTCCCACGAAAACGCAGGTTCATCCGGACATGTTATTGAAAACAAGTGCAGTTACAACTCGTCCATTCGTATCCGAGTGTTCGGCGCCTTCCGCCTGATGACAAGTGCCCATTAAACCTATGTCGATAACAACTGTGATTTTTGATTACGGCTGCGTGCTCAGCTTGGCGCCGGCCCCGGAGGATTATGAGCCGTTGCGCAAGGCGGTCGGCGTGGAAGCGGCAACCCTTCAGGAAATCTACTGGCGACATCGCGATGCCTATGATCGCGATGTCATCGACGCCCCCACCTACTGGCAGAAGCTTGCACAGGATGCGGGCGTCCTCTCGTCCCATGAGCAAATGGAGAAGTGGGCGGCTTTGGATTGTCAAATGTGGAGCAGGCCCGATACGGTCATGGTCGAATGGGTGCGCGTGCTCCGCCGGCGCGGCTTGAAGACTGCGATTCTCTCGAACATGTCGCGGTACGTTGCCAACTGCCTTCGCCAAAGCGCCAAGTGGTTTGACTTGTTCGACCATCTCTGCTTTTCCGGCGATATTGGAATGGCGAAACCCGACCGGGCTATTTATCACCTTTGCCTTGACGCTCTGGGCGTGCCCGCCTCGCAGGCGCTGTTTATTGACGATCGCGAGGTGAACGTCGCGGCCGCGCAAGGCGTGGGAATGCAAGGCATCGTGTTCCGCTCGGCCGAACAACTCCAGCCGGAATTGGAACCCTACGGTCTCGCGGAGTCGCTGGCCGAAGTCCGCGGGTAACCGACAGGAGGAAGCATTTTTCCGCACCATACATGCGAATTTATTGCCGTGGGAAGCAACCCGCAGCCGCACTCGCACCTCTGAGAAAGTTGTAGAATAGGTGATTATGCGGAAACCCCTTTCCCTCATCCTCGCCCTTTTGGGGCTTTTCGATTCCCTCTATCTTCTCTGGAGTTACACCTCTCCATCCCGGCCCATGGTCTGCTTTGGAACAGGCTGTGACGCCGTGCGGGCCAGCGCCTATTCCCACTTCGCCGGGCTACCTATGCCAGTGTTCGGGGTGGCGGGCTACGGACTCGTCGCCTTGCTCATCATGGCGGAATCGCTGGTCCCCGCGGCAAGAGCCATCGACATTCGCTACGCGCTGGCGGGGGCGACGGGATTTGGTTTCCTATTCTCGTTGTACCTGGAGTACCTACAAGGATTCGTGATTCACGCTTTCTGCGCGTGGTGCGTGACGTCTGGCGTGGTGATGACCGCGCTCTTTGCGTTGGCCGTCTACAACGTCTTTCACCCGGCGCCGGAAGCCGATCCGCCCGCACAACTTGCCCAGGTGCGGCGATACTTTGTGGTAAGCATCGCGGCGGTGCTCATCGGCGTCCCCGCCTTCTATCAGCTTGCTGCACACGGCGAAGCACCTCCCCCGCCGCCTCCGCCCCCAAGTGTCAGCACGGCGGACAGACTCGTGAGACCCGATAGTCATACAACTGGAAATCCCAACTCTGCCGTAACCGTGGTGGAGTTCGGAGATTTCGAATGTCCTGTTTGCGGACGCGAGGCGCCGGTAGTGCGCGAGATTCGCGCCAAGTATGCAAACCAGATACGGTTCGTATTCCGTCAGTTCCCTCTTATCCATAGCCACCCTTTCTCCGAGCGCATGGCGGAAGCGTCAGAGTGCGCGGACGAACAGGGCAAGTTCTGGGAAGCTGTGGACGAGATTTACTCTCATCAAACCGATTTGACCGATGAGGGCTTGAAGCGTGACGCCGCGGCCATTGGTTTGGATCAGAGCAAGTTCGACCAGTGCCTCGCGAGCGGCTCAGCGGCAGCGAGGGTCAAGCGCGATCGCGAGGATGGCAAGGTTCTCGGTGTAAATGCCACGCCCACGTTCTTCATCGGACGCCAGGTGATAGCAGGAGTTCCGGACTTTGACGAGTTTTCCCGCCGCATCGATGAGGAACTGGCGGCTAACGGCGCAGGGCCGAACTCACCTTCCGCGCCGTCCGCGACCGCTGTGCCACCCGCCCCGGCACAAATGAAGAACCCATCCAAACCCGCAACCGCAGCCGAAAAGACTGCGCCCGCAGCGGCCAATCCAGAACCTACCGCATCGTCGTTCGGCGCGCTGGGAGCACCTCCCGGAGACGCATTTTCAAGTTTCCAGAAGGGTATAACGTGCAGCGAAGACGAAGCCGCCAAAAAGCAACCTACGTTGATTAACACCAGCCAGATGCAGGAACTCCTTGCCGGAAATCCCAAGCCGCTGTTTGTGGACGTGCGGCCCGCGAAAGAGTTCGCCGCAAGTCACATTCCCGCCGCCATCAATATTCCCGTGGACGACATGCCACAGCGCTGGAGCACGCTGCCCAAAGGCCGCACCATCGTCTTCTATGAGGGCGGGCGTTCCTCCGGGGACATTTGCGCCTCCGGCCGCGCGGCGGGGAGGATTCTGCTGGAGCATGGCTACGCGTTCGATCAAATCAAGGTTTATCAGGACGGCCTTGCCGGTTGGGAGAAGGCCGGACTCGACGCAAACAAGTAAACACTTCTTTCCACAGTTTCCATTCTGATTAATGCCGAGCCGCACGGCTATTCCTCGCCCCGCAGGTGGGACAGAGGGCCGGTGCTAGCCGTTGCGCGCGGTAAGAGGTTCGCCCAACCCGCCCCATTCGGTCAGATTGTCCACCCGACACGGTTGTAGTATGCTATTTCTCAAAATATAAGTATTGAAGTGTACCCGTACACAGAGTTATACTCCCGCTTCCTTGAGCGCCCTCTGTTTCGGCGCTCCTAGGCCAGGATGTTCACCTTGTCTTCAGGATGTTCCATCCCGCGCGCTTGTTTTCGTTTCTGGCGAAGTGCACCTGCATCGCAAATCGCTGGTCAGTTCCCTCAAGGACATCGCTCCCATGGCCAATTTCGCCGACCCCGTAATGCAATGGGCTGTCATGATTATGGTTTCCGTGGTGATGGGAACCTGCCTGCTGATTCTCGTCGCGTTCTTTCGGCGGTGGCAACAATTCCGCTACGGCCGTTACCTTCATGCCCTGCAACGGCAGCACCGCCCGACGCTGGCCAAGGTGCTTTCAGGGGCGCGAAGCCCGTCCCATCTCGAAGCTCTGCGGGAATTGCCACTGGGCGACCTGGAACTCCTGCTTGATCCCCTTATCTCCAAGCGCCGGCTGCCGGAACGCAGCTTTGTGTTCTTGCAGGCCCTATGCGCGGAACTCGGCCTCATCGAGCTCTGGCAGAGCCGAATAGCCCAATGGTGCGTAGCCTCTCCATCCTCGGGGAACGGAGCGCATCACGATGTTCGAGCCCCTTCCGGCATACGCTATGTGCAGCGCATCAAGAGCATGCGGAACTTGGGCGCGCTTCGTCATCGCCCCAGTTGGCCTTTGCTGATCAAGGCCCTGGATGACCGTCACTCCGAGGTCCAATTTGTCGCGCTGCGGGCCTTGGCGTCACTGGGCGCGGCGGAGAGCTTCCCATTGCTGTGCGAACGGCTTCAGGCGGTGCTTCTCGGACAATCCGCTTCCCCGCCAGCCCACGGCTTGCAGGCCGCCATGGTTGGTTTCGACCTTACCTGTGCACCAGCCCTGTTGCCTTCCCTACGCCACGAAGACCGTCAGATCCGTCTGCACTCGACGGAGATTCTACGGGCGATGGTCCACCGCGAGGCAGCTCGCCAGCCGCGCCTCACTCTTACCCACGAGCTGCTTACCCCGCCCCTGGCGGAATGGTAGTTGACCGAGCTCGCCGTGGATGCGAGTGCGGAAACTCGCGCGCGCGCGGCCGAGATTGTGGTTTATCTTGCCGACCCGCGCACCACGCCCGTGCTGCGCAACCTGCTGATTGATGACCAATGGTTCGTACGGCTGCGCACCGTGCAGGCCCTGGTCAACTTGTGCCAGGCCGCTGCCCCCCTGCGCCTGGACATCCGCGAATGTCTGCGTGATCCCCATTGGCGGGTGCGCGAGGCTGCCATCCACACCCTCATCTCCCTGGGCCCGGAGGGAAGAGTCCAGCTTTATGAACACTTCCTGACTTCGCCGAACCACCCCGCGCAGGAACAAACCGTGGAGGTGATCGAGCGCACGGGATTGATGTCGGACCTGGTGGAACAGTACAGCTCAGGTGCAAAGGGCGTGGATGCCCTGATGGTCGAACAATTGGCAAGCGAGGCAGCCCCGCTAGGACTGTCGGGAATTCTCCGCACCTTGAACCCGGACGTGCGCGTGAAGTTCCTGGACCGTTTCCTGCCCTATGCAGAAGCCCGGATGCGGTTCCTGCATGAAGGAGTCGAGCCTGCGGTGGAGAGCTACATCAGCCCACAGCATGTTCTGAACTTCCCGCCCGAACTGGCGGCCTAGAGGAAATTTCCCGCCATGCACCACCTGCGTTCGTTCCTTGACGGCTGGGCCACGGCATTTAATGTTGTCGTCATCTCTTACTTTTTCCTGGCCAATGGGATCTACACAGTCCTGATGCTTCTCTCCCTGCGAGCCACCTGGGTGCAGAGGCGGCGAATGGCCTATCAAGGACTGGATACCTTGCGCCACTCTCCCTTGACCCCGCCGGTAACCATCGTCATTCCCGCCTGGAATGAGCAAGCCGTCATCGTGAACTCCGTGCGCTCCGCTTTACAATTAGATTACCCTCACCTCCAGGTCATCGTCGTGGACGACGGTTCAACCGACATGACCATCGACCGGCTGGTCCAGGCTTTTAGGTTGGTGGAAATGGACGGGGCCTACCATGCCACCATTCCGACTGCGCCGGTCGGCACTCATTACATCAATCCCACGATTCCCCGCCTTCTCGTGGTCAGCAAAGTGCGCGGCGGCAAACCGGATGCACTTAACGCCGGTATTAACCTTTGCCGTTCACCGTATTTTTGTAATATCGACGCTGATTCCCTGCTCGAACGCGACTCCCTGCTGCGTTTGATGGACCCCATCGTGAACTCCACCGTGCAAACCGTGGTGAGCGGAGGGATCGTGCGCATTTTGAATGGCTGCCATACCAAGGATGGGCGCGTGCTAAAAGTGGGTCTGCCACGAACCTGGTTGGAACGATTTCAGGTGGTCGAGTACCTGCGAAGCTTTCTCTTTGGCCGGACGGGTTGGCATCTGCTAGGGGGCACGTTGATCGTGTCGGGCGCCTTCGCGGTGTTCCATCGCGCCACCGTCATCGAGGCGGGAGGTTTCTGCCACGACACGGTGACGGAAGACATGGACCTGATCGTTCAGCTCCATCAGTGGGCCGCGAATAACAACCGCAAAATTCGCATGTCCTTCACCTCTGACCCGGTCTGTTGGACGGAATGCCCTTCCACCCTCGCCATGCTCGCCAATCAGCGCCGCCGGTGGCAATTGGGTCTCTGCCTGACGCTGTGGAAACATGCGGAAATTCTGTTCCGAAGAAAATACGGAATCGTGGGCTGGCTCAGCTTTCCCTTCCACTCTTATGTTGAGGGAATGGGAGCGGTGGTGGAATTCCTGGGATATGTCTTTGTGCCCGTGTTCGCTTTCCTCGGCCTGGTTGGCCCGGGGCTGCTCCTGGTTTTTCTCCTGCTCGGCTTCGTCTATGGCGGATTCCTTTCGGTGGGCGCTGTGCTTCTCGAAGAACTTACTTATCGCCGCTACCCGCGGTTTCGGGATTTGTTGACCTTACTGGCTTTTGCGCTGTTCGAAAACGTTGGCTACCGCCAGTTGGTTTTGTACTACCGCTTTCAGGGAGTCGCGCAATTTCTGGCCGGCCGCCGCCGCTGGGAGAAGGTCGCCCACGTCGGCGTAGCCACTGAAGAAGTAAGGTAGGGAGCGCCGTCTCACCCCGCGCCACCGGGGAGAGCCTTTTGAACCCGGCGCAAGAAGTCGCGAAACATGAACCCTTTATCGCCAGAGAGCTCTGACACCAAAGTGAACAAGCAGGTATGGCACGGGCATCCTGCCCGTGTTGGGTCATGGCCAGGGTGGCCATGGCACGAGCTGTGGCGCGGGCGTCCCGCCCGCGGTCACCGGAGCGTCCCGCTCCCGCCCTTCAGCCGTACCCGAAGCTACGAGTGCCACGACTCGTGGCATGGCCATCCTGGCCATGACTTAGCGCGGGCGGGACGCCCGTGCCACAGCGGGCGGGACGCCCACGCTACGTTCGAGGGAGCGCCCCTTCCCTCGGCGCTTTCGGATTCGACGCCTTTGCGTTCTTGCACGAAACGTTTATGCTCCGCCCTTGCGCTCTTAGCAGCGGCCCTACTCTTTGCGGCTCCGGTCCTGCCGGCAAAAGACAGAAACCGCACCTCTCCGTCCCCCGTAGCCGCTGCGAGACTAGCCGCGCCTTCTCCCTTGGAGAAACTCTATCACGAACGCGCCGAAAAGAACCCGCACGACGTCGAGGCATTCGAAGGAATGGCCGTCCTTCAGGTCCAGCGCGGAGACTATGCCGCAGCGATTGCATCCTATCGCCGCGTTTTGGAAATCACCCCCGATGACCACAACGCCAAGGTTGGATTGGGCCGCGCGCTAGCCTTTGACGCCCAGTACGACGCCGCCCTCAGCACGTTCCGAGGGCTCTTGCAGAAGCGTCCTGGTGACACCGACGCATTGGAGGGATTGGCCCGGGTCCAAGCGTGGTCCGGCCGATCTGACGCGGCATTGCCCATTTTTCGAAACCTGGCGGCGAAATACCCCGCAAACTCCGAATACGCCGTGGGCCTGGCGCGCGCGGAAATGAATCTGCACCAATACTCCGCGGCGCGAGAGACCCTCACAACGTTACTCGCCGTCCAGCCCACAAACCACGACGTGCAATTGCAGATGGCTTACCTGAACCTCTACGAAGGGCATCAAACGGAGGCTTTGCGGCGATTCAATCGCCTCATCAGCCAAGACCCCACCGATGTGGATGCCTTGAAAGGTAACGCGCGCGTTGCCTACTATCGGGGCGACCTGGTTTATGCGCGCAATTTGGCCGCAAAAATCGTGGATGAAAATCCCCGCGACGCCGATGCGTTGTTGCTGCTTGCGAATCTGGAACGAGCGCTGCACCATCCGCGCCTTGCCCGTGCGCTGCTGTATCGCGCGGAGACGCTCGATCCTGTTAATGGGGAAAACGGTCAACTTGAAGAGCGCCTCCACAGCGACTCTCGGCCTACCCTTCACACCTCGACGGCCTTCGCTCGGGAAATCGGGTCCGGCAATTCTCCAATCGCTGAGGACTTAACCACGTTTGGTTACGAAGAAACCTGGGGCTTTTCCGCGTTGCCACGGTCGGAGTCTTATCTATCTCTGGCGTACCTTCCTTCCCAAAGCCCGGCTGGCGGAATCCAAGGCGCCGTGGGCCCGTCACAGTTTTTCTACCACCAAACCACGTATGTCACGCCGCAACTCACCGTGCGCGGCGGAGCGGGACTGGTGCGTTTTGGGCCGGGCGCGCTCACCGGCATACCCGCCCAGCAGCAGCCTATTGTTTCCGCCGGAATCCGCCCGCTGGGCTTGATCGACGCCAGTTACGCGATCGAGAAAAAGCTGACGGTCGAGCTTACCGCCGCCCGCGCCGCCATCACCTATACTCCCACCGCGGTGCGCCTGGGAGTGATGGAAGACCGCGTTTCCGCGGGATTGGATTATCGCTTCAACCCGAATACGGACTTCCGCCTTGAACCCTTTGCAACCGATGACTTCACGATTTCATATGCCCACGTGTTCGGTCTGGCCGGCTCCGCTCCGGCGCAGTTCCACGAAGTCGATCACTATCGCGCTGCCGGGGCTTCCTTCAACTTCACCCGCAAGCTGCTTCACCGATCGGCCGTGGGCCTTGATCTCGGTTATTCCGGACTCCTCTATGGTTATCAGGGAGGCCACGTTAAGCCCTACCTGGGTTTTTTCGAGCCCGGCTTCTACCAGCGCCATTACCTCACCACTCACGTCACGGGGAAGATCCGCGGGCCCCTCGGATACGACTTTTCCACGGGCGCGGGCGTCCAGCAGGTCGAGCACGCCGCGCCGATAAAGCCCGCGCTGCTTCTCAGTCCCGCATTCACCCTGAAGGCCACTGCCCGGCTCCTCCTGACCCTCGGTTACACGCACTATGACAGCTCACAGTCATTGGGCACCCTGCGAGGTGACACGGTGCGGCTTTCCACAGATTGGAGATTCTGACGGAATAAGTTGTGGCGTGGGCGCCCCGCCCGCTGTCGCGGGCGCGTCCCGCTCCCGCCCCGCAACAGCACCCAGAGCCAGGCCGTGGTCCCAAACCGCGGTCGGATGGCATGAATGCACGGCCAGGATGGCCATGACTTGGCACGGGCGGGACGCCCCTGCCACAGCGGGCGAGACGCCCACGCTACAAACCGTGTCTCCTCTGGCCTTGCAAGCAAGGCTACGGCGGTGTTAGCTTATCTAGTCAACTCGCCCCCGACGCGATCGCCCTCCTGGAACGAGAACGTCAGCGTTGTACACCATCAGTATGCTGGCTCGCTATCCAAATCTAATCGGGAATCGCACTGGGGCGTGATCTATATTTTCAGGGGAGTTATATCTCAATGAATTCATCGGAACTAAACAGCCTTTATGATTTCAGTGGAAAGACAGTTGTCGTTACCGGGGGAGCGGGAATCCTGGGGGGAGAATTCTCCTGCGCGCTGGTGGGATGCGGGGCCAACGTCGTGATTCTGGACCGCAACCTGGACCCGGTTCAGCACATCATGGAGCTGATGAAACCGCGCGCGAATCAGGCGGTGGCGATCAGCGCCAACGTTCTCGATCTGGATAGCCTGCGCAAAGCCGCGGAGACCGTCCGGGAGAAATTCGGCAAGGTTGATTGCCTCTTAAATGCGGCGGGAGGGAACAAGCCCCAGGCCACGACCGGCGGGGAACTCGGTTTCTTCGATCTGCCCCCCGACGCCTTGCGCTGGGTTTTTGATCTGAACCTGGTGGGAACTATCCTCCCCTCGCAGGTGTTCGGAAAAATGATGGCGGAGAAAGGTGAAGGGGTAATCCTCAACATCTCCTCGATGAGCGCCCTGCGTCCCTTGACGCGCGTCGTGGCTTACTCAGCCGCCAAAGCGGGGGTCAGCAATTTTACGCAGTGGCTGGCGGTGCATGTGGCGCAGGAGTATTCACCGCGGATTCGCGTGAACGCGCTTGCTCCGGGATTCTTCTTGACCCGGCAAAACGAGTTTCTGCTGACCGATGAAAAGACAGGGAACCTGACGGCTCGCGGCAAAGCCATCATCAGCCATACACCCATGGCGCGTTTTGGCGTGCCCGAGGATCTGTTTGGAGCCATGCTATGGCTCCTCTCGCCCGCCTCCGCGTTTGTGACAGGCATCGTCTTGCCGGTGGATGGCGGGTTCTCAGCGTTTGCGGGAGTGTGAAGGAACGGGATTAGGGGTTAGGGATTCGGGATTAGCGGGCGTAGCGCGGACCTGTTTTGTAGGTCCGCGGTTCGTCCACTTTTGGCGAGGAAAAGCCGCGGACCTAAAGAGCAGGTCCGCGCTACCTGGTAAAGTACAGGAGGTACAACAACCATGAGCACAGGCAAAGGCTTCGCGGATCGTTACCTGACCGGCGGAGAGATCCAAGACGTCGTGCAGGAAGGGCTAAACACGCTCGCCGTGGATGGCAAGCGCGTGCTGGTCATCATTCCCGATGGCACGCGCACGATGCCCATGCCGCTGATGTACGACTTGTTCGAAGCCCACCTTGCGCCGCGCGTCGCCGCGCTGGATTACCTTGTGGCGCTCGGCACGCACCCGATCATGAACGACGAGCACCTCAGCAAGCTCGTGGGCCGGACGGTGACGAATGGGCAATGCGGCAAGAGCCACATCTTCAATCATCACTGGGAAGACCCGCGGAACTTTGTGACTTTGGGTTTGATCCCTGCCGCTGAAATCGGTGAGCTTACCAGTGGAATGTTGGCGCAGGAAGTGCCGGTCCGCCTCAACAAGTTGATCCACGATTACGACCAGATCGTCATTTGCGGGCCCGTTTTCCCCCATGAAGTGGCAGGCTTCTCCGGCGGCACCAAGTACTTCTTCCCGGGAATCGCCGGGTCGGAGATTATCAACCTCACTCACTGGTTCGGCGCCTTGATGACCAACTACAAGGTTATCGGCTCCGGCTATACGCCCATCCGCGCCATCATCGACCGCGCGGCGGGGATGATCGACACGCCCACCGCCTGCTTCGCGCTGGTAGTGACCCACGAAGGGCTGGCGGGCATGTACTTTGGTTCGCCCCAGGAGGCGTGGAAGTCCGCCGCGGCGCTCTCCGCGCAGAAGCACATCGTCTACGTGAAAAAGCCCTATAAGCGCGTGCTCTCCGTCATGCCCCGGCTCTACGACGATATCTGGACTGCAGGCAAAGGCATGTACAAGATGGAGCCCGCCGTGGCCGACGGCGGCGAAGTGGTGATCTTTGCGCCGCACATCACCGAGATCAGCTATACGCACGGCGCTTTGCTAGACGAAATCGGCTATCACTGCCGCGATTATTTCCTGGCGCAGTGGGACAAGTTCAAAGGCTATCCGGGCGGGATACTTGCCCATTCATCGCACGTCAAGGGACTCGGCACGTACGATACTCCAACCCGCACGGAGACTCCGCGCATTCAGGTGACGCTCGCCACCGCCATTCCAGAAGAGCATTGCCGGCGCGTGAATCTGGGCTATTTGGATCCCGCCAGCATCCAGCGCGACGAATGGGACGGCCGCGAGGATGAAGGCGTGCTGGTGGTGCCCCGCGCCGGCGAAATGCTGTACCGCGTGCAATAGCCGCGCTCAATCACCCTTGTTCGTCCGCGGACGGACCGTAAATGGCCGGCACGGGGACGTCATTGAGCCGCAGGTACACACCCAGTTGGGCGCGGTGGTGAATCATGTGGTTCATCACCATGCCGCGGAGAACCGCGATCCGCGGCATCGAGAAGATGGTCTTCCCGCCTGCGAGCAGACTCCACATCGCCATGAGTTGAGCATCACTGGCCCCTTTCAACGCCTCCCGCGCTTTGGCGACATCGCGGTCAAACGTCTCCAGAAGCTCCTTGTGGGAGTTCATCACCGGCGGCTTGTACGCCGCGCCTCCTGTCGGCGCGTAGTCAAAGGACTCCTTTTCCATCGTGTCGATCATCCAGCTTGGGAATAGCGCCAAGTGCGTTGTCAACTGCCTCACGGTCATCGATTTGGTGTGGGGTTTCCACTCAAACTTATCGTCGGGAACCCGTTCCAGACTCTTTCGGGTGTTGGCCATTTCCAGGTCAAACTCCGGCAACAATGCTTCGCTCAATGCCATAGTCTCCTCCGCAAAGTTGAGATTTGTAACGCCCCAATCGCTATCGAATTGCCTCGGTTATTCGCAGGCTACAATAGGCGAATAAAAAGCGAATGTCAAGTTAATTTTCGGTTAAGCTTTAGAATCCCGGTAAGGCGATGTAAGAAGAAGGAAGCCCCGCTAAATCCATTTGAGCGCGCCGCGTTTGACGAGCCAAACGTAGCCGACGATCAGGATGCCGAGGAAGACCAGCATCTCCACCAATCCCAACAATCCCAGCGCCGGGTACTGCACGGCCCAGGGGATCAGGTAAACCGTCTCCACGGCGAAGACCACGTAAAGAATCGCGACAACGTAGAATCGCACCGTGTAGCGGTGGCGCGCGTCGGATTCCGGCGTGATGCCGCACTCATAGGGCATCACCTTTTCCGCCGTGGCCCGGAAGGAGGGGCGAAGGAACTTGAAAATCCACAGCGTCACCACGGGAAAGGCCGCGGCAATCACCGCAAAAATCACGATCGGTCCGTAGGAGTTCAGCACGCTGGATGTCCCTCCGTTTCGAAGCCAGAATCATAACACAAGTCACACCGAGGCCGAGCGTTGGGATTATTCGGGAGGCGCATAGTTGGATACGCCGTCATTCCGGCGCATTTCGTCCTCACGGGGGGTGGGCGAGAACCCGCCTCGCAGCCCGGTGGAAATGCCTCGCCATCGTACTGGATTCCCCCCTTTGCCTGAAAAAGGGGACGTTAAGGTGTGTTCCAACGCCAAAATTGCATCCCGAAATGGTACGAATTTCGTCTCGCCAACCCTTGAGCGCGGCCCCGGTCCGAGTATCTCTAGTGTTTTCAAATATATAAGGAGGCTTCGCCCAGAATCTGAGTAAGGCGCTTACTTTCAATGACATAACTCTGCCGTAGGTCCCATGTCCGGCCCGCTTGTTTGTTTTCAATAACATTCCGGCTTCGAACGTAGAAAAAAAGAATTTCTGCCTATTTCGAGTGCATACGCATCCACCGGCTCTCCGCGCAGATGTCAATTTCCGCTTGAATACTTAACTCCGCGGCCTCCATAAAGAGCGGGTGAAGCACGGGGCTGGACGAAAGGAGCGCCTGCACCGTCACCTCCACCCGGCCCGGTGGAGCATCGAGCAGGGCATCGAGAAAAGCGATGTACTCCGGCGAACGTGCTCCATTGCGCAAATGGTTCAGCCGCGAACACGCCTTGCCACGCGCGGTCCGCGGACCGGTGGATTTCTTCGCGTTGCGCCGGTTGGAGGCTAGCAAAGCAGGAGTGAGGGTGGGCGACTTACGCAGCGACATGGCACAACCTCAATTCTAACGCTCCCTCATTGTATACCACATCGATACTATTGTCAAGAGAAAAAACAAGAGTCAGAGGCTATAAAATGTCGCTCCCACGCGGAAGAGGCCGACGGTATAGCCGACCACGGCCCCGCGATTATCGCACACCTGGATGAGGGCTGCCACGGAGTCACTGCCCAATTGGGCAGCGACTTGTGTTTCCATGCATGGCGAACCAGCCGAGCACCCGTGAGTTGAATTCTGCCGGAGCGGCGCTTGCCGCACCGCAATGGCCCGCGCTCGGCACTTCCCATAGGCTTATATCGCCGGGATTGCAGGCACGTATCATCTCGGACTGCCGCGGAGGGATGTTGCTGTCGGCCAGCCCATGGATAAGCAGGATAGGTATGCGGCTTCCGGCTACCGATGCCTCCGGCGAAGCCTTAACTAAGTTGACTCGGCGTGTGACCCTTGCGTAAATAAGCCCCAATTCGACTGCCGGGCGTAGGACCGTCCGGCCCAGCAGCTTCCCGCACGGAACACCTCACCGACCCTGATATAGGCAATCTGGCGGAAGCTGGCGAATGGCGATTCCGCCACCACAGCACAGAACGGCGTTGTCTTGAGGGCTTGCAGTACAATCGCCGCCCCCATCGACTCGCCGATGCCAAATACGCAATTCGGCCGGTCGCGGACTCTTACCCAGTCGTACCACGCACGGACGTCGCCCGCCTCCATGACCCCGTAGGTTGGAAAGTCGCCACCGCTCACGCCGTGAGCCCGCGAATCCGGGAGTACGACGCTATAGCCGCGGGAAAGGAACAGCTCCGCAAACCCCGTCATGCCTTGCCGGTTGTCGGCAACCCCGTGCAGGAGAATAACGGCATTACCATTAAACTTCGCCGGGTGGGCGAACCACCCTTGAAGTCTCGCACCGTCCGAAGCCGTAACGAACACATCCTCCAAGGGGGCGCCGAATCGGGCGGCCATGGCTTGGGCGAGGGGTCGTTCGCTGATTGGCCGCCGCTGCGGGTGGAATGCCAGTTCGCCGAGGAAAACGGCAAGGACTGCGCAGCATGTGGCGTAGGTGACGATGCATCCCAATAAAACTCGGCGCGCGAACATGGAACAGCTCCCTCCATGACTTACGAGAAGGCGATTCACCCGCTGCCGTGAAACTCACATCCCGCGGCATTTGTGGAAGAGCTTGCAGTCGATGTCCGGCCAGAATTCCGCCCCGAGCGCGCTCCCCATGCCGGAGAGAATACTCTGGCCCGAGCGGGACATCGTCAACCCAAGTCCCCGGTCCGCGGGCGGGTAATAGGCGTTGGATACGGTTTTGGCCGCAAACGCACCCAGCACCTTGGAATAGTTGAATTGGCGCGAGCCTTGATCGGTGTTTGCCCAGAATTCCTGTTCGAGGGAGTGGACGATCCGATGCGGGATTGTTCCCTGGCCAAGTCGAAAGTAACGCGGATCCTGCCTGAACATGACGGGAAACATGAAGTTGGAAAGGAACTCATGGTCGGTCACATCGGCCATGGCGGCGCCATATCGCTTGCCATATCCCGCCGCGCCCTGGCCGTATCCGGCCATGCGGTTGTCGGCCTGGCTCCATCCTGCTTGAGCGCCAGCAGCGACCCATTGGAAGGGATCAAACGCCTGCCGGACAAACAGCTTGAACTTGTCGCGCGGTGTCAAAGATGGGGCGTGCTGGCGGTTCGTCACCCCGAACGCCGGAATCACGCCCAATATGCGCTCGTGGCTTTCGCTCGACGCCTCGGAAGAAGCTGCGTTCGGCGCTGGCCCGGTTTGGGGAGCAGTTGCCTGGGCCCCTTGAGGTGCCGATTCCGATTGCGCATTTGGAGACTGCTGCGCAAAACTATCCCCGCAAAGCACCGACACAGCAAGAATGGTTGACAGGAGTAACAAATGAGTGAAACCCGTCCTGTGAAATCCAGCCAGAGAACGTACCTCCCTTCACGACTCTCGCGCCGCGCCGGCGGTTTCGCCTCATTTATTTTACGCTACTCGTCGCATTCGCAGGCTGTGTTGCCAATTCGCTCCGAGCCACGGCAACGCCCGCTCCTAACGGAACGTCATGCCCACGCGAAATTCGATGTGGTTTGGGTAGCCGGCGGCATCAGGTGCGATGCTTTGTCTGAAAGCCTTGAAATCGCAGCGCAGGGCCACGTGTTTTAAAAACCAATAGTTGATGCCACCTCCAAAGTTGGCGGCAGCGGAGCCTCGGCCTTCACTGGTCTGGAAATACATCAGCGTGCCCCCCGCCTCCACAAACGGCTCGATCTTCCGGTGTGTGGCCTTGGGGAAATGAAAGGACACGTCCAGCGAAGGCGTCCGCTCCCGGGGTTGATATTGCTCATAATGCGTCCATCCCATCTCAAATCCCAAGCCCAGTCCTGGTTTCGAAATTACTTCTCCCCCAAAGGCGATTTGCTCGGTGAGATAATGTGCTGGATTTCCGTTGCCGGCGTTTGCCGGCCAGGTTGTGGTACCGAAACCGAAGAGGGAGTAACCCTGCCACGGATAATAATGGTCGGCGTTTTGCGCCGACGCGGACATGGGAACGACGACGAATAAGACTGCTGTCGCAATGAGTGTCTTCATGCATCACCTCCAGCAGAAATCTCCGTATCGGGACGCGCCTCGGCCGCACTCTGGTCGGTCCTGCACGCCCTTTTGCACACACATACCCCCGATCGGCACGGTCCGGTCCCCGCTACCACCGGGTGAACGGCCGTGGAACAACTCGTAGATGATGTCGAGGTGTAGGGTCGGCGCGTGCCAGACTAAAGCTCAGTCCGCGCCAACCCGAATTGTGGAGCAACTAGGGTGCGTGCGCGTGCGGACGGCCCAGGAAATGGCGCAGAAAAATGAGGATCAGGCCGCTTACACCCAGCACCGTCACGCCGGTCCAAACGTAGAACAAAAAGCTGGGCGAACCGGAATAAAGCAGGGCGTTCATCAACACGATGTAACCGCGCGGGGAAACGCCGGGGAACATCGGAAACGACATGAGAAAGAAACGAAGGTCGCTGGTCGGGACCTTGTCACCGTTCAGAATGGCGCTTTGGAAAATGTACCAGTAGGGACGATACGTAAGGTAAAGGGTAATGGACGAGAACAACAAGCCCGCCGAGCTGCTCAAGACGACGATGGTCGCCACGGGCTTGGCGCGCTGAGCCACCGGCGGCGCTCCGCGCCGGCTGCCCGCAATCAAGATCGATGCTGCTACCACCACGAGCCCAGCGAAGAGAAGGATCATGAGTCCCGAAATTTCCACGACTGCGGCGTTCCGCTCCGCCGTCTTCAACCCAAACGCCGACTCGCCGGGAAAGTCTGCGTGCTTGCCCTTGACGGGATCAAACTTTTCCGCCAAGTAACCGAACAGCGCGGCTTCCGCGTGGTTACCTTCCTTCTCGTAAGACACCTGGAGTTGGGAGTAGGCCATGGCTTGGAGGGTGGTTCCCATCCAATGTTCGGGCCCGGTGCGCCCTTGGGAATCAAGCAACTGGCCAAAGCGCGCCACAGTCCAGCATTTGTCGCGGCCGCCTTTCCGATCGCCGCTTGCTTCCAGGTCCGCTGCCTTGTTAAGCAGCGATTTGGCGTAGCGCTCGGAATTCTCGAAGGCATCGATGGGCAGGTCAACCCGGTCTCGGGACTCCACCTCACTCGGGTCGTAGAAGCCATAGCGGGGCACGACCCGGCGATTGAGTTGCGCGACCCGGTCTAGATAATCATCGAACTTCGGAGACTGGAACGCTCTCGCCATGGCGCTCTGCCACGCGCGCTTTTGCTCCTCCGGCGGCGGCGACCTTACACCGCGGCGGGAATGCGACCACTCCATCGACTCCGCCGCGATCAAGTAAAAGAGCGCGTTCTGCGGGTCCCATCGTTCGAGCTTCTCGACCCATGGACCGGTTTCAGAAAGGCCAGGGTCATACATAGCAACGACGGCGTAGACCCAAAGCAGGTTCGGATCGAGGCGAACGGCTTCCTCCGCCAGGCGAGCGCTCTCACGAGGGTCTTGGAGTCGCACAGCGCAAAAAGCCAATCCCTCGGGATCGTGTCGCCTCTCCGCCTTCTTGGCGAGCGCCTCAAACTGCGGTTGAAAATCCCTGGAGGCAATCTGATACGTCCTAGACCAGGGTCTCCATGCCACCTGCAACGCCTGCCGAAACGGCGGAGCAGCAAAGAACAGCAACGCCGCCAGCACACACGCGCCGCCCATGGCTAATGCCGCCTTGCGCACCGTGGCGCTCTTCGCGAAGATCCCTCCGTCAGGAACGAAGCTACGCCCACGGAGGCTCGGAATCAGTAAGGATGCAATCGCCTGTTTGGCCAGAACGCTCGCGCCGCCCAGCGCCCACATCGTAGGCGCCCAACGGCCTTCCACGTAGTTTAGCTCGCCAAGCATCGCCCGCCCCCAGTCGCGCGTGTCGGCCGGTGCAATTCGAATCGCGCCTTCCAGGAGAACGGTCGCAGCTTGGCGGAGATGGGTTTCCAGCATGACACTTACCCACTCGAGAAGGCGGGTTGCCGCACCAGCGAACGCGGGCGTGCTTCGGCCAGCTTGGCCTTGGCCAATTCCAGTCCATTCGGCGTCAACCGGTAAGTATGCCGCGGCGGCACACCGTCCTCGGTCGTTACCCAACAAGCTTCCAGCAACGAGTGCTTCTCCAGGCGCATGAGAATGGGATAAAGCGTCCCGGATTTCAGACCGGTTTCGCGGCTGAGTTCGTAACCGTAGCGCCAGTCCGTCGGGCGGGCCATGAATCCTTCCAGCACCAGAAGAGTCTCAGGTGATATGCGGGGAGTTTTCATGTGGTAAGTCTACATATATAGATTAGCATTGTCAAGCTCTTTCTTCACCCTCTTAATTTCACCCAGCGCGGCTTGAACGGGAGGCACTTCCAGCCGCGGAGACACTGTGACGGCCCGCTCGCTGTCGCGGCCTGCTTCCCAACGGCGCTACTTGTAGGTGTACCGCACGTCCACGCGCACTCGGACCGGAACCTCGTCAATTGAAGAGGAAAAATACTCATACGGAACGTCGTCGAGAACGCTCGGTTGCATGCCCGTTGTGCTGCGCCCCGAGGGCGTAACCGTCGACCAAGAGATCCCCGTAATCTGAACCTTCATATGCCGTGCAACTTCGTCGGCGAGGGGCCGTGCCTTGTCCAATGCCTGAAGCATCGCTTGGTTTTCGTAAGGGGCAGGGTCTTTGATGGAGAAGACAACTACGGAGGATCCTCCCATCGAGATGTTTGAAATGGGCGTATTGCTCGTAGACGCTCCCGCTTTGCTCAGCTCGTCCAGTAACGCGCTCACCCGTTTATTGAACTGGGTAATATCATTTAGTTCCGGGCCCTCGATAGAAATGTAAATGTTGTTATAGACATCGAACCCGGTGGGCCGCTGACCCGCGGGGTAATACATCCCACCGCCCGAGGGGGCAAAGCGGTTGCCACTGAATTTCACCTGCTCGTCTTTGTAACCCAGCGCGGTCAAACGTGCTTTGACGTCCTCGACCTTCTTGTTGTTCTGGTCGAGCGCGTCGGCGGCAAGTGGAGAGGTCGAACGAACGGTCATGAAGACGATGGCAATGTCCGCCCTGGCGCCGGCCTTTCCGCTAGCGTTGACGCTGATGGTAGGTTTCGGATTCTCTTGGGCGCATAAGGTCAGCGCCCCCGTGCAGGTAAGGATGAACAGGAATAAAACGTACGTTCTCTTCATGAACAGGCCTCCTGTGCAGAATTTGTGATCCAGGTTATTAGAGTTTTCGACCCAATTGGGTTCAATTGTAAGACGCTACCGCAAGGTGTACGTCGCAATAACTCGTACGGTAACCTCCACCGCCTGCGGGCGCGAGGACTTGGGATTGTCGGGAAGCTCTTCGATGGTGGATTCTCCCGGCAAAGGATCATAGCTAACTTCCAATAGCTGCGGCTTTTTGCCCGGTGTCGAGGCGGTTAAATCTCGCAAGCGCGTCCCAATCCCGGCCCAGGCTTTGTCCAGCGCTCGCCGGTACAACTCGTCTGCTTCTCGCACGGAGAAGACCACGCCTTCGGCGTGGCTCGCTCAGCCGCTTCCGATGCAGGTGACACAATGGGAATTGTAGCGAGCCCCCAAATCCTCCAGCTTGGCAATGATGGCGTCGCAGCCTGGAAGCGGCTCGCCCGCTCGCGAACTCATCAGCTTAAACACCACGTTCCTGGTATAAACCATTCCCGTTGCCTCTTCGCCGTCCGCAGGGGTGATGAGGTTGTTGCAGATCCGATAGGAGAGGTTCGGAATCTTCAAGGCGTCCACGGCGGCGAGGAAGTCGGCGAGGCGCTTTTCCCCCTGCGTCGCCGCTTCGGAGGCCAAACCTGATTGGTATTCCATTTTCATCAAGAGGTAGTACACGTCGGGCGTGGCGGTCTCAGTCCCTACGCTTTCAATGGTCCATAGCCGGGCAGCCGCCTTGCTTGCCGGCTGCTGGGCAAGAGAGGTCCGCGGAGCACTCCAACAAAGTGCCACAGCCGCGACGGAACATAGGGCTTTCACTATGCTGGTTTTCATTCGCTCAACTCCTTGCGTGCGGTCCCTTGAGGGCATCTTCCAGCGCCGATGGAAGAGTTTTCAGGGTCTCCCGTTCGGCGCCGTCCGCACGGAGCAGAATTTTGCCTTCCTTGGATATGAAAATAACAACCGGTATCGTCTGAACATCCCACCGCGCAGCTTCCTCGGGAGAGCGGTCGAAGTCAACGGGGACAAGCCGGACTTCCTTGGGATGCTTGCGGGTGAATTTCTCGAGAATCGGTTGAACCGCATGGCAGGGCTCGCACCATGAGGCGGTGAAAAACAATATCGTCAGGTTTGCAGCAGCCTGATCCTTGGCAGCCTGAAGGGTGAAGGCAGGGCACTGTGGGGAGAATGTGCCCAGAATAATCGTAAGCAGAATTACTGCGCGCATGGTTCGCCTCTTCCCAGACCGAAAGGCCAAACCGGGCACGATCAGCACCTTAACGCTTTTACCTTAGACCGCATTCCTAAAGAAGTCAAACGTCGGGAGCCATGATCGGCGCGTTACCGACCGACGCCTTTACCCATTGCCGCAAGACCACGCTCGGGAAGACGCTGACCGTAGCTACCCGCTAATCATGGTGGGCCGTACGGCCTTGAATCAGGTCAACAGCGTGCGGCAATAGATCCAAAACACTCTCAAGCGATTCCCGGGCACCGCGTGGGCTGCCCGGCAGGTTGACGATGAGTTTGCCTTTACGCACGCCAACAAGGCCGCGTGACAGGGCGGCACGCCGTGTTTTCTTGATACCCTCGCTGCGCATTAATTCCGCGAGGCCCGGGATTTCCTTCTCGACGACCGCGCGGGTTGCCTCAGGCGTCACATCGCGCGGGCTCACACCTGTGCCGCCGGAGGTGACAATGGCGTCGCAGTCGTCCGCATCGGTGAGCGCTTCCAGTCGCCGTTTAATCGTATTCAAATCGTCGGGGAGAATTTCGACAGCGGCTACTTGCCAGCCGCGTCCTTCCAGCAATTCACGGACGGCCGGACCCGACAAGTCCGCGCGCTCGCCGCACGAGGAGGCGTCACTCAGGACGAGAATGTGGGCACGCAGTTGAGCGGGCATCTAAGCGGTGCCAAGTGTCAGCAGAAACTGTAAAAGGCAAAGTTTAAAGTATAAAAGACGATCCGTTTTACCCTTTATCCTTTAAACTTTAGCATTTCCCTAGCATCGAACACCTGACGCGTGGCGCCTGTAGCCTAAATCCTACCCCGCCGCGCGGTTCGCTTCGTCTAACATCCGCAGGCCCTCCAACATCAACCCCTGGGTAGACATCGTGGTGGTGTGCTCGGCGGATTTCTTTTGGAAATCAACTTCCCAATCACCATCCACCCAGGTTAGGACCTTAAAAACCGCGGCGTCGCCTTTCAGGTCGTCACACACGGCGTGATTCACCTGGCCGTCGATGAAATAGAGGGTGCACTCCTCGCGGCCTGAACGCAGCCTCACGGCGCAAGTTTTGCGGCCCTGTTCGAGAGTCTGCATCCAGTCAATCAGACTGATCTCCGCAAGCCGGCCTTTGATGCCGGCACCACTGCCCTGCTTTTCCATGCGTTGCTGGAGCAACCGCGCCGTTATGCGCCGTACCTGCTGCAAGAGGTCACGCGTGAAGAAGGGCTTGACGAAGTAATCCTCGACGCCCTCCAGAACCATCCGCAGACGCTCGTCAATTTCCTTTTGCGAGGCCAGAAAGACAAACGGAATACTCTGCGTATCTTTGCGGGACCGCAGTTTGTCAAACAGCGCGCGGCCATCCATAACCGGCATCGTATAATCCGAAATGATCAGATCCGGTTTGCTGTCAATCGTCTTCATCAGAGCATCGGCGCCATCCGCGGCGGTAATAATCTCGCCACATTTCTCCAACGTCTGACACATGAGATGCAGAATCGTCGGGTTGTCATCGACGATGAGAATTTTGATGTTAGACGACAATCGAGCAACCTTCCATAAGGTGTCGGGGATCAGGTTCCAGGTGTCAGTCCGAACATTGAAACTCGCAAATCTGCTATCGACTTTCGCTCTTTTCCAATCCCTGACACCTGATACCTGGCACCTGAAACCTAGCTTCTACCGCCCGCGCCGCTTTTTGGCGAGGTAATGACCGCTCCTGCCGCCGCTCTTTTCGAGCAGGCGGAGCTCCGAGATTTCGATGCCATGGTCAGCCGCCTTGCACATATCGTAAACGGTCAACGCCGCCACCGCCGCAGCCGTCAGGGCCTCCATTTCGACTCCCGTCGGGCCGGTCGTGCGCACTGACGACGAAATCGCGACTCCATTCTTACAAAAAGTGGCTTGGACATCAATGTGACTCAAGAGCAGAGGGTGGCAAAGAGGGATCAGTTCGGCGGTGCGCTTGGCCGCCGCAATACCTGCCACGCGCGCAATCTCGAGGGGATCACCCTTCGGGTTGCGCCGGGCGGCACGCAACGCCACTGCGCTCATCTTAACGGAGACGCTCGCCATCGCCTCACGCAAAGTGTCGGGCTTGGAAGACACGTCCACCATGCGGATGCGGCCGGCAGGATCGTAGTGACTTAGTTTCTTATGCATGGCTTGGAGCAACGAACGATGTATCCGGTGATCCGATGATCCGGTGATCGGGTGAACAGAAGACAGATCGCCAATCCGCGAAGCCGACAATGGAAACAAGACGCGATCCCTTGTTCAACCGATCATCGGATCATCGGATCACCCGATTTGGCGTCACTCGCCTTTCGGCATTACATCTACCCTCTCCCCTGCCGCCAAGCTTGATTGATCCGGGTGCAGAACAACAAAACAATTGGCGGAGGCCAGTCCCACCAAATCCCCGGAGCCCTGCCAGCCCACCAATTCCACGACAGGATCTCCGGAAGCCCGCTCCACGCGCGCCGGCAGATACGCGGTCAACCCGGTCCGCTGCTGAATAGGCTTCGCCAAGCGCGCTCGTAGAAAGAGTGGGGCCTCAAAATCCCCGCCCGCTAGGGCTGCCACGGCCTGACGCGCAAACAACGCGAAGGTCACATAGGTCGAAACGGGATTGCCCGGCAAACCGAAAAAGAACTTTCCCGCCACGCGCCCGAAAACGAGAGGCTTTCCCGGCCGTAGGGCCACGCTTTGAAAATAGAACTCCGCACCCAAGCCGGCAAGAACTTGTTCCACGAAATCGTACTTGCCTACCGATACGCCTCCAGTTAGTAGTAGCAGATCCGCACCTAATCCTTCCTGGATTAGGCTGTGCAAAGCTTCCGGGCGATCCGGAGCGATTTCCAGGCAGCGAGGAATCCCGCCCGCCGCGGCCACCCGCGCGGAAAGAGCGATGGTGTTGCTATTGCGGATTTGAAACCACTCGGGCTGCCGCTCGACCGGCACGACTTCGTCGCCGGTGGGGAGAATGGCCACCGCGGGGCGAACGAAAACCGGCACCTGCGATTTTCCCACGGAGGCGAGCAGACCCAACTCCCCGGCGCCCACTCGGCGGCCCCGCGGCAAAACACGCGATCCGATGCCGGCTTCACTTCCCTGCCGGACAACGTTCTCACCCCTTCGAACCCCACGATTGAACTTTACCTTGTCCCCTTGCGGTTCCGTGTATTCGACCATCACCACCGCGTCCGCACCGGCGGGCAACGGCGCGCCAGTCATGATGGAAACACACTCGCCGGCTCCTATTTCGCCCGCAAAGTGCCCTCCTGCGCGTATTTCCCCGCGCACGCGCATCTCGACGGGCGGGGCAGCGAAGTCCTCCGCGCGCACGGCAAATCCGTCACGGATGGAGCGATGAAAGGGCGGATAGTCACGGTCGGCTAAAACGTCCTCGGCAAGGACTCGGCCACGCGCCTCGCCGAGAGGCACAACTTCCCTGCCCGGCCGGATGTCCGCCGCGGCCAGCTTATCTTTGACGATGTTAAGTGCCTGCTCGAAGGAAAGCATGTTAGGTGTCAGGTGGCGGGTGCCAGGTGTCGGGTCGAGCATCTTTCGTTTACCTGAAAGGCCGCCGAAGACGCTGTGGGCCAACGCGCGCCAACCAGTTGGGGAACTCAGGTGATCGCCAGCGACCGTAAACTGATAGCTGACAACTGATAACTGACCACTGACTACCGGCAAACCACCGCCTGATCCAGCCAAACGCACTGTTCGCGCTCGGGGCCGGTTGAAACCATGGCGACTTTCACTCCCACCTGGTCGGCAAGAAACTTGAGGTAATCCTGCGCCTGCAGCGGCAGTTGCGACAGTTCGCGGGCGCCATAAGTGGGCTTTTGCCACCCGGGAACGGTGCGGTAGTGAACCTTCATCTGCTCCAAGCTCTCGATTTCCGGCGGGAAATCCCTAAACCGTTTGCCCTTGTACTCATATTCAATTCCCACCGGAATCTCCGCAAGGGTATCCAGGATATCCAGCTTGGTAATGACGATCGCATGGAGATGATTGATGCGGGCACTATAACGCGCGACAGGGACATCGAACCAACCGCAGCGTCGCGGGCGCCCGGTAACCGCCCCATACTCGCTTCCACGCTCGCGAATCTTTTCCCCCTCCACGCCAAGGGCCTCGGTGGGAAAGGGCCCGCTACCGACACGCGTGGCGTAGGCCTTTGACACGCCAATGGCCGAACCGATGCGGGTAGGCCCTACGCCCGTCCCCGTGCAGGCGCCCCCCGCTGTCGAACTCGAGGAAGTCACAAACGGGTAGGTGCCGTGGTCAAGGTCCAGCAGCGTCCCCTGGGCGCCCTCGAAAAGCACGCGTTTGCCGCGGTCCATTTCGCCGTTGAGGTAGACGGAAACATCGGCCAAGTAAGGAAGAATTCCTTCACTCGCCCGCAGGTATTGGTCCGTCAATTCCTCAGCGTTGAGGGGAGGCGCTCCGAAAAGAGCGGCGTCGATGCAGTTCTTTTCCACCACGATCGCATGACACTTCTCGCGGAAATTAACCGGGTCGCGCAAATCACATGCACGCAAGCCGCGCCGTCCGGCCTTATCTTCATAAGCGGGTCCGATACCCTTGGCGGTGGTCCCGATCTTCCCTTTCCCGCGAGCTGTTTCGGCGGCCACCTCGTGTGAACGGTGATAGGGCAGAATCAAGTGTGCGCGGTCGCTGACTTTCAGCCGCTGGTCAACGCTCGCGCCCGCCTCTTCCAACTTACGAATCTCTCGCTGCAGCGCCTCCGGGTCCACCACCACACCGTTCCCGATGGCAGCGGTCTTATCCGGGCGAATGATTCCAGTGGGAAGAAGTTGGAGCACATATTTTTTCGTCCCCACCAAAACCGTGTGTCCAGCGTTGGCGCCTCCCTGGTACCGTGCGACGATATCGAAGTGCTCCGCAAGAGCGTCCACCACTTTGCCCTTGCCCTCGTCACCCCACTGAACACCCAACACCACAACATTGGTTGACATGCTAGCCTGCTTTTCTCCTGGACGCAGTTGCATCCAGTAATCTTAACTCAACAGCTCCGTAAATAGCCGGGGATTGGACGAATCTTGCCGCGCGACTCAGCAGGTCGACGGGTTGCGCCCCGCCCGATACCCCGCGCGTCCCTGGTAGTACCGCGGCACGCCAAGACACACTCAGGGAGAAGCGCTCCGCCCGCGCCGGTCGGAGACCGCCTTCACACCCGCGAGTATCAGGACGTCATACGGTACTCATTCAAGGTATTTATCAATCAGCCTGGCGATCACTTCCTTGGGCTGGGTCCCCGACACCTGCTCCTGAATCTCTCCGGCCTTAAATAAAAGAAGCGTGGGGATGCTGCGAATCCCATACCGGCTCGCGACGCTGAGATTGTCGTCAACATTCAGCTTGCCGACCTTGATGCGGCCGGCATATTCCGCCGCAATCACATCCACCGTCGGTGACATCATCCGGCACGGCGCGCACCATGTCGCCCAAAAATCTACCAGCACCGGCTGGGGAGACTTCAACACGTCTTGCTCAAAGTTCTGATCGCTGAATTCCAACGTATGACTTCCTGCCATTCTTCGAATCCTCCAAGTTCGGGGAAATTACCGGAACACGATGCTTTTCGCACCCATCAAGCTTTGGCCTTTCGCAGGGTCTCATAAAGTTGCGCGTACGCCCGAGCCGAAATGGTCCACGAAAAGTCTTTCTTCATGCCGTTCTGGACGGCGCACTGCCATACCTTGGGAGTGGCGTAAACGTCCAGGGCGGCGTGAATGGCCGCCAGCAGGGCTTGGGGCGAATACACCTGGAACTTAAAACCCGTACCGGACTCGCCATCGAAAGGCTCGATGCTCTCGTCCAGGCCACCGGTAGCTCGCACGATGGGCACGGCGCCGTATTTCAGGCTGTAAATCTGATTGAGCCCGCTGGGTTCGTAACGCGAGGGCATCAGGAACATGTCGGAACCGGCTTCAATCTGGTGCGCCAACGTGTTGTCATAGGCAATTTTCACCAGGAATTTTTCCGGATATTTTGCGGCCAGGGTCCGGAATAACTCCTCGTGGGCAGGCTCGCCGGTTCCAAGCGCCACGATGTAAAGATCCAGTGACGCCAACTGCTCCGCAATGGCAGCAATCAAATCGAATCCCTTCTGCGAAGCAAACCGCGAAACAATGCCGATTAGCGGCCGATGGAGCACCGGCGTCCGCGCGCCCATTCTTTCGAGCAGGGCCCGCTTGCAGGTTTCCTTGCCCGTCAAGTCGGCGGGCGTGTAATTCGCCGCCAAAAGCTTGTCGGTCGAAGGGTCCCATTCCGCATAGTCCACACCATTCAAGATTCCCTGGAGATGGTCCGCCCGGGAACGAAGTATGCCGTCCATGCCCAAACCAAATTCGGGGGTTTGGATCTCCTCCGCGTACTTGCGGCTGACGGTGGTGATAAAATCCGAAAAGATAATACCTCCCTTGAGCAGGTTCACCATTCCGTAATATTCCAGGGCATCCACGGTAAAGAGGCCGGCGTGCAGGGAGATCTGGGGCAGCAGGTGGGGCGGGAAAAGTCCCTGGTAACCCAGGTTGTGAATGGTAAACATCACCGATGTCCTATGGTAATAAGGGTCATCCCGATAGAGATTCCGCAAATAGACAGGCACCAGCGCCGTCTGCCAGTCGTGACAATGGATGATGTCGGGGGGAGTCGCCTCGTGTTTCAGAAACTCGAGTGCCGCCATCGAGAAGGCCGCAAATCGATGTGCGTTGTCCGGATAGTCTTCTCCCTTCAACTGATAGAGGCCCTCGCGGTCAAAATACTCCGGACAGTCGATTAAGTAAGTCTGCACTCCGTGGGCGCGGCCGGCGTCCTGCACGGCAGCAAACTTGTATCCGGAACCGAGCGGCAAGGTCAAACTCTGTGCGTCGGGAACGGCAGTTCCTGGTGGGGTAAGGCGATAGCGCGGCAGAATGACTTCCACTTCGTGTCCGAGCGCCGCAAGCGCCTTGGGTAGCGCTCCCACCACATCTGCCAACCCACCCGTCTTGGAAAACGGGACTCCTTCCGATGCGACAAATGCAACTCGCACGCCGCTCCCCCCATCAAGAGAATCGAGAGATCAAACTTCGTTACGTTAGAGGATGCCCCCACCAAAGTCAAGGTCTGCGGGCTCGTGTTATGATGCAACACGGACAAGAAGACAGAGCCCGCGACACGAGATTTAGCGCGCCGCCCCGCCTTGCCATTCCGGCGGTGAGAGAATCGGACGAAAGGTAAAGCGCGCCGTTTCCCACTGCCGGTGGACACCGTAATTCGGAACACTGCCGCATTTCGGGTTTCCAGCTTTCCATTTCGGAGCTGGGATCGGGTCACCCCCTAGCGTGTAATCGACGGCTTCGTGCGCGTGCTATGGCGGAGCGCAGAGAAGAAGGAATCCAAAATCCAAAATCTAAAGTCCAAAATCAGCAGCCATCGCCCCAAACTCGGCCAGCATTTTCTCCACGACCAGCGCTATCGCAAGTGGATATTGGAGGCTCTCGCTCTTGAATCAAGCGATGTGGTCTTCGAAATTGGTCCGGGACGCGGCGCCATGACCACGTTGTTGGCCGAGCGAGCACGCAAGGTCATCGCCATCGAAATCGATCGGACACTCGCGGCGGGGCTGCAAGAGAGTTATCAGCGAGAATCACGTGTGGAGATCATCCTCGCGGATGCGCTCAGCGTCGATTTTGCCGCCCTCTGCCAGAAGGAAGGAATAGAGCAAGGATTCGTTTTCGGCAACCTCCCCTATTACATCACTTCACCCATTCTCCATCACCTGTTCGCGCATCGTCACTGCATCCGCGCCATGGGTCTGCTGATGCAGCGTGAGGTGGCTGAGCGGCTCACGGCGGCGCCGGGAAGCCGTGATTATGGATATTTGACTGTCGCCACCCAGATTTACGCACAGCCACAAATCGCCTTGGCGGTTCCACCCGGAGCCTTCTCCCCTGCTCCCAAAGTGCAATCGGCGCTAGTAACCTTTAGGATTGAAGAGAAGTTCGACGGATGGCGTCGGGCCAGGTGCGACGCGTTCCTGGTATTTGCGAAGCGCTGCTTTGCTCAAAAGCGGAAAAACCTGCTCAACAATCTGACGGGCATTTACCCACGGAACACGGTCATGCAGGCATTCGAGGAAGCCGGAATGCCCGCCAATTTACGCGCCGAACAACTTTCCGTGCAGGACCTTGCCGGCTTCTTCGAGCGCCTGAGTTCCGGCTCCCCAGAGACCGACACGGAAAGCTAGAAAATCCCGTTGGTGTATTTCTTATAGAGGGCGATGATCTCAGGGTTTTTCGGATCAAGCTGGTAAGCCGTGTAAATCTCCTTTATAGCCTCCGGCACACTGCGTTTGTCCAGAAGCAACGAGCCCAGGTTCGCATGGGCCATGGCGTACTTCGGTTCCAGGCGAATAGCTTCTCGGTATTCGGCCTCCGACCCGTCGACGTCTCCCTGCCGCCCGAGCAGGACGCCGAGTTGGTTGTGGTACTCGGGGTTGGAAAGATCGAGGTGTACGGCTGCCCGCGTTTCCACGACGCCCCCGGCGTTATCGCCATTCCCTGCCAACGCTCCTCCGAGTAGGAAGTGCGCGGAATCGTTGCCCGGATCCAGACGAATGGTCTCGCGATATTCGGCGATCGCTTCGGGCATTTTTTTCTGCACGGCCATAATAAGAGCATTCACGTAGTGCGGCCGGGAGGCGTTGCGATTGATGCTCAGCGCTTTTTGGATTTCCGCGGCCCCACCAACCAAATCGCCCTTGCTCCCCAGTGTGTAGCCCAAATTGGAATGCGCCACTACGGAATCGGGTTGCAGTCGCAGCGCCTGACGGTATTCATAGATCGCTCCGTCCCAGTCCCCCTTGGCGGAGATCGCATTGCCATAATCATTGTGCAAAAACCACGTGTAGGGGTCCAGGTCGATGGCGGCGCGAAATTCGGCGATGGCGCCGTCAGGGTCCCTTTTCTCCACCAGCAGAACCTGTGCGCTCGCATAGTGGCCGGCCGCGGTTCCGGGCGCAATTTCCGCAGTGTGGTGCAACTCCTTCAACGCCCCGGCAGTGTCGTGCACGTTGTATAGCGATGCTCCTAAAATATTCCGCGCTTGCAGGTCGTGGGGATTCAATTGCAGGGCGGCACGGAGTTCGGGGATGGCCGCAGCGTGATCGCCCCTCAGGCTGGTCGCGAGACCCAGTGCGGCGTGAGCTTCCGCGGATTTCGGGTTCAAGCGTATTGCCTGACGATACTCCCCCAGTGCCTCATCCCACTTCTCCTGCTTGGCAAGGGCCCGGCCCAAGCCCACGTGCAAGGTACTGTTCTGAGGTTCAACGGCCAACGCGGCACGGTATTCCTGCTCCGCTTGGGGATAGGATTCCAGTTTTTCGAGTTCCAGCGCTCGCGACCAGTGTTGCTCGACTTGCAAATCGGCGTCCGAACGCTGCACCGGAACAGCATGCGATCCCGATCCATGCGCGCTACGCAAGGCGATAAGAAGGTCTTCCTTCCCGCCGGCGGCCCGGACCTTCTTCAAATAGGCTTCGTCGGGATCAAAATCGACTCCATTTTCCTTTACCAGAGTCGTCACATTCTGGCTGGGCACATAGTTGTTCAGTAGATAGAGAATATCGTCACGCGTCACCGGTTTATTAGCAGGACGCGGATATACGGCCGGGCTCAACGCGCTTAAGCTGATTGCGAGCAAAATGAGGATCGCCCACTTAGCCCTCATCACTTGCACCTCCCTGTTTCTACAAATGCGGTGTTGATGTCAGAGCATACGCTGGATGCACAGGCGAACACAAGCCTCAAGACTGCCCCAACACTGTTCACTCAGCGATAGTTACAGAAGATAGATTCTTATTGCGGGCGAAGCCTGCCTATGGCTGCGGTCGCAGCAGCTACCGCTTTCTGCCTTAGGTTCACAAGGCCACGAGGCAAGGCGCCGAGGGGAGAAGGCAGAAGTTTTCTCTGGTCAGGTACGTGGGCTAGAGCTGTCCCGAATGGGGCTATGACCCGGCTTGTATTCTTTGCAGCGCGGCGCGGAAATAACCCAGGGCAAATGCCATGCCGGCGTGCCACGGAGCCTCGCAGTCCATTTGCGGCGTGTGATCGGGGATAATGACGCCGTCGAATCCGTTTTGCTTCAGAATTTCGAGCACGCGGAGAGTGTCAACGTCGCCGTCGTCGATAAACGTCTCGCGATAGTGCGGCGCTTTGCCGTGGACATTGCGCAGGTGGACGTAGGCCAGCTTTCCCAGGCGGCTGTACTGGTCCACAACATCGTAGATATTCCCCTCCGTCATTTCCGCGAGCGTGCCCACACAAAATTCCAGGGCGTTTCGCGGGCTAGGCTTCAAGTCAATCAACCTCTGGTACAACCGGGGCTGGTAGACCAGCCGTGGCTGTCCGCGTAGCACCGGCAGGGGGGGATCGTCGGGATGCGCCGCCAGCGTGACGCCCGCTTCTTCCGCCACGGGTACCACGGCTTCCAGAAAGTCCGCCAAGCGCTGCCACAGTTGCTCCGAGGTGATCGGCGGAACCGTTCCGGGAGCAGCGTCGGGATCATAGACCATGTTCCAAATCATCCCGTTGGGGATGGGAGTCTCGTCGACCGCATCCATGCCCACGGAAGTCGCGCCTCCCCGGGCAAAGGGGCCTTGGATTCTCCCCGCCACACCAGGAAGCGAAAAGTTGTACCCTAGCACCGGAATGCCCGCGCGGCCCATATTGCGGATGATCGTTTTGACATTATCCAAATGTTGCGGTTTCCTGGGACCGTCCAGCAGAACGTCGTGCCAGTGAGCAGGATCAAGATTCTCGATGGCGTGCAATTCCAGGTCGTGGGCGTTGATTTGTTCTTTTAGCGCAGCCAGTTCTTCATAGCTCCAGAGCTTTGCCGGGTCACCCGCGCGGCCCCATCCGGCCTTGCTGCCCACGGGTTGGTTTTGCCGATCACTGTCACCCTGATGAAAGTAATCTACCAGATGAACGATGACATGCGTACACCCACACTGGCGCGCAAAACGAAAATTCTCCGGCGTAAGCATGTGACGGTACAGCCCTAAGCCGAGTTTCATGGTCACTCCTTCTGGTAAATTAGCAGGCCCACGCAAGCTCTCTCCAATTCCGATTATTCCTGAACGGTCACGGAGGGGCAAGCGCGATGCGGCCCTGGGGCATGACCTTTTGTCAGCCTATCGTTGAGTCCCAAAACCCCATTTCCTACCGGCAGGAAAGCACCCTCGGAAATTGTGAAATCTCTTCCTACCTTCAGTAAACAAAGCAATATCTCTATTGACAATACACCTTGCGATTGCGCTACCCTTAGGGTTGAGGAGAGGACGCGTGATCGATGCTCTCTTATTTGACAACTGCAGGTGCTAACCCACGATATGCATGAAAACACAAGGACTTATGCGAAAATCGAGGCATCCCACTAAAATCGCATATCGCTGAATCCAAATGCCTTATCTCGTGGCGGCTGGAATGGACGCGAAAAAAGGGGAAACAAAAAATGAAGGTATATCCCACGATGTTATTGAAAACAAATGTAGAAAAAATGTCGGTTCTTGTGTAACCCACGATATCTATGAAAATAAACAACTTAGATTAACTATCCCACGATGTTTATGAAAAAAATGCTACTTAGCTCGCAATACAAGATGTCCTCCGACAGGTGCCAATGCCTCGGGCCAGCCACCACCACATACGCTAGGCGGAGGTCTAGCCAAAGCGCAGCACTGTCTGCCGTGCCTGTCGGTCACGCTCAAGCCGTGGCTCCGTCAAACCCAAACTGGTTTGAGGGCGCTACAAGGCTTTTCGTCGGCTTTCACGAATACTTACAGCCTACCACTTTTGGGCCGCAGGGTTCGTCGCACCACGGGTACCGTAATCCGTCCGTAGGGATTTGGCAGCGGTGGGTGCGGAGGCCGGATTGCGGGGTGGGAGTGAGGAAGAGACTGGTGGGGGGATTTCACCCCAAGGGTGGTAGATTACGGAGATGATGAAAAG
>JBKQVI010000398.1:0-4243 GCA_052139985.1 Terriglobia bacterium | reverse complement strand
TGACGCTATGAGTCAAGCCCGCCCAGGCTTTTCGGACCGCGGGCAGGTACACTTCGCGATCGAGGACACCCTGATCGATCCCCCATGCCAATCCGAAACAGAAAAAGCCTGTGCCGCTGGTTTCAGGACTCGGAAATTGGTCCGGATCGTCGAGGTTGACGCGCCACAGGCCATCGGCGCCCTGGCGCTTGATCAGCTCTGCTGCCTGCCGCCGGAAGATTTCAAGATAGTGCTGCCGGCTGGGATGATTCGGCGGAAGGTATTCGAGTATCCGGGGGATTCCGGCAAATACCCACCCGTTCCCACGCGACCATAAGATTTTCTTTCCCCGGGCAGTTCGCTGGCCGATGAAGCGAGGGTCGCGGTAATACAATCCGGTCTCTTTATCGAGCAACTGGGCCGTGACGTCATCGAAGAAGGCATTCATGATGTCGATATACTTCGGGTCGCCGGTGGCTTTTGCGAGCATGGCGAGTGCGGGCGCGCCGTAAAGGGAATCCGCGTACACCGACTTCGCGCCATAGGGGTCAAGGTACCATTGTTTCGAGCCCGCCGGCGAGATCGGGTCAGGCGTGGAGAGCCACTTGATGGCGGGGGCAATCATCCTGCGGTCTTCTTTGACGAAGTAGAGCTCCGTCCAGGTTTGGACGCAGAACAGCCGGTTCGCCCCGGCGGTTTCCGTGCCCACTTGCCATTCATGCAGACGGCCCCAGGCGAGAGACTGGTTGAGGAATATCGGGTCGTGGGTTGCTTTCCACGCTGCCATCACGCCCGTGTACCAGGTGGCGCGCTCCCAATTGCGGTCGTCCGGCTTCATCACCGGATGCGCCAATTGCCAGGAATTCGCCTTTCGCAGAAGGATGAGGATTTCCTGCTTCGGCGGGAGCTTTTGATCGCTCTCGGCGTCCCGTGGCTCCGCCACGGTTGCCGCCTGCACCACCCACACCCCGTGTGATTTGTTATTCACATAGAGAGATACATTCAAAAGGGTAGTTATTGAAATAACGAGTATCCCCGTAAGAATCAGGCCTCGGATCGCTGCCTTCATGCGCCGCCACCTCCATCCCCATCCTCCCGTTTACCCTCCCGTCCTCCGACGCCGTTCCCTTCGCTGAGTTGCGAAGGAATCCAAGGAATTCAGGTCAGCTTCTCTTAAACCTAAACACAATCTCAAGTTGAATTTTGTCGTCGACGCTCAACACTCTCGCCAGCGAGGGTTTGGTGATCCCAAACGTCGAGAACGTGAAATTAGTCGTGGCCCGGCCCGCCACCGTTGAATCGCGTCCGAAGGTGGCGATTCCCATGAACGTGACTTCTTTGGTCGTACCGTGGATGGTCATATTGCCGGTAAGCTCAAATCCGGTTTGTCCGGCGGTGGGAATCATCACCGGCAAGCCCTGGATCCGGGTGGGGACAAACTCGGCGAGTGGGTACTTCTCGGTCTCAAGCGTCCGGTGTTGAATGAACCCGTCGCGCATGTCCTGGTCACTTTTCAGCCTCCGCAAGTCGACGGTCAGCTTGGAGGAACTATCGACCGAGCCATCCGGGGCGATCACCAACGTACCCGAAACAGCCGGAGTCGCTCCCACCGCATCGTTCGGAAAATTGACGCCCGCGAGCTGTTCCTGCACCCGATATGATGCCGATGAGCCGTCTATGATTTCCAGATGCGCACCGGCAGTAGGCGGAGGTGCTGGCGGACGAGCTTGCCCTGGGGGCGGGCCCTGTGCCAAGACGGCCACCACGCCGGCGGCCAGAACCGCACCGGCCATAGCCAATCGCAGCAGAACGGTGGATGTCACCTGCCATCTTTGAAAAGGGAACCCGAGAAACCGGTAAAACGACAGATGCACTGGTTGTTTCGCGATCTCACCCATTAGGATTACACCTCCAAATTTTCAACTTGGTTTGGGAAACACCCCGGGTATCTACGTTGGGAACGACCAAAAGGTTACCACACCGGCGTTAGCTTATCAGCGGAAAAGTTCGCCGCGCGCGCCATGACGTGCAGCCTACTTACCATCGCGGGTGGCGCTACGGGCTCGTGACATGGAATTGCAGATTACCGGTTAGTGATTCGGCCTTGGATCATAATGACGTCGATTTCGAAAGAGAGATCGGGTTGAACTTTGAAGTAGGCGCACACCTCCGCCGGAGCGCCCGCCCAGAATGACCGCAACGCGGCGATTCGGTCAGCGGGAGTGCCGATGCGGGCCACCCACGATGAAAACTCAATCGGTATCCGCCAACGCTTGGTAATCTGCGCCTGGAAAGAATGCGCGTGCAACAATCCAAGCCATTCCGCTTCGGAGTAATTGCGCACGTGGGAGGGATCCCGCAACAGCTCGAGGGCCTGGAGATGCGTGTCAAAGAGCGGCTCCGATTCGCCGGCTGAGTCAATAAAGCAGACCTGGCCGCCGGGCTTCAGGACCCGTCCGGCTTCCTTCAATGCCTGCGGCACGTTCCTCCAGTGATGGGCGCTATACCGGCTTACGACCCAATCGAATCGCGCGTCTTCAAAAGGGAGCTGATCCACCGAACCTTGCCGGGTGCGGACGTTTGCAAGCTGGCGCTGGGCGGCTGTGGCGGCGACAACCTGGAGCATCGATTCGGTGAGGTCATACGCCACCACTTCCTGTGCGAACGGGGCGAGGGCAAAGCTGGCGTGTCCGGCGCCGCAGCCGAGATCCAATACCGTCGGGCGTTCCGTGCCGCGAACCAGTTCCGCCAGATCGCCAAGGTCTGCACCCTGGGAATGGATGGGGCTCGACAGGTAGGCATTCGCGTTGGGGCCAAAACTGCGGGAAATCGTATGGTCGTGCTGCATTTGAGTTCTCCTCTCCGTTCAATAATGCCAACGGATCGAGGATAGACAGATGGCTCAAGCTAGTACAAGATGATTCTTTATCCTGGTATAAAAGGTACTCCATCGGAGATTGAAGACAATGAATCACAGTGCGGATTTGACTGGTCCACGAACCTTGGGCGCCTTTCTGCGGGCGCACCGGGAGAGATTACTGCCCACCGCGCTCGGCCTGCCAGCGGCATCGCGGCGGAGAACGCCGGGTTTGCGCCGCGAGGAAGTGGCTCAGCTCTGTGGCGTCAGCACCACCTGGTATACATGGCTCGAGCAGGGACGGCCCGTTTCCGGCTCAGCACGGGCGCTGGCTCGCATTGCCGGAGCGCTGCAACTTTCGCGGGCAGAGCGGCAGTATCTGTTTGAGATCGCGGGTTCTCATGATCCGGAAAGGATGGACGCAATTCCCACGGCTGTACCTGAAGGACTTCGAAACTTGGTGAATCGCCTGCCTTTTCCTGCTTATGTGCTGGACCGTCAATGGAACGCTGTGGCCTGGAATCAAGCGGCCCGCGAACTGTTCCGGCCATGGCTTGAGAACTCCGACGAGCGCAACCTGCTTCGATTTGTCTTTCTCGACCCAGCCGCGCGTGAATTGATTGTGGACTGGATGGATCGGGCGCGCCGCGTGGCGGCGGAGTTCCGGTCGGAGGCCGGGCTGCGTCTGGCGGAGCCGCCCACGCTGCGGCTGATTGAGGGCTTGCAGCAGGGCAGCCGGCATTTCGCCAAATGGTGGAGTGAGCACGATGTGAGAGAACGTGAAGGGGGGGCGCGCATGTTTCGCTCAGCCCGGGGCAAGGTATTGACCTATGATCAGGTGGCCCTGATTCCCTGCGGGCATAGCGACCTGAAGCTGGTAACGCTGGTTCCCCAGCCCACTACGAAAGAGAAAGCCGGCCAAAAGCAGGTAGCGCGGAGGTAGCGAAGTTCAGCTTCGTCCGCGGTTCTTAATATGGCAACAACGTTATCGGGAATTCATATGCCGGTTAATGCCCAAGGGAAAAGCCGCAGACGAAGCTGAACTTCGGTACGTCTGCGCTACCTCGGCCCAGTCCAGCGTCGACGCAGGCCAAATCCGGCAGAACAGCTTCCGCCTTGCCATGGCGGTCGGCGATAACCGCCATTACCGTATCAATAGCATCACACCGAGACATTTTCTTCAGACGGATCTTCCGCGTAGCAATGTGCTGAAGTTGTTGCGCACCAGCGAGATGCGGTAATTTGTGGGGCGATTTGTAGTCATGTATATATAATATTTCCCTTGACATTACAAGTCTGTAGTGATATACAGAAGTCATGTATATCGCCACCGTCCCCAACCGCAACTCCCCGCCCGCCGTGCTCCTGCGCGAATCCTTTCGCCGCGACGGCCAGGTGAAGAACCGC
>JBKQVI010000397.1:0-3079 GCA_052139985.1 Terriglobia bacterium | reverse complement strand
ACGGGTGAAGAATCCGAGAACCTCCCGACACTCCCCACAAACTCCCGCCGCCCCGTGTCTACAGACCTCAACCACACTGCCCTGCAAGTCTACCCGCACCAACCGCCTCTTATCAGCGAATCGGGGTTTTCACTGGCTTCATCTTGGCGCGCACTAGAAAGGTGGACTGCTTATGATTCATAACCATCCATTCAAACACTCAAACTCTGGGAATAAAACTATCGGCATTTCTACGACTGGGCATGAGATGAAATGTTCTCAAGGCGGCTGGACCCGGCGAAGCCTATTGAAATCGCTAGCGGCGTCTGCGGCGGCCACTGTTCTGCCCTCGGCGATTCCAGGCGTCGGCGCTGCAGTACGGAATGGGCTTGCGGAAGGGTGGAGTGAAACCCTTTCCCCCGCCAAGAATCCGGCCTGGTTCGGCTTCAACCTGTTGGAGTACTTTTCCACCGACCCGGACTGGATGAAGTACTTCCCCTATAAAGATGACGGATTGTTCCAGGAAAACGATTTCCGCTGGATGCTCGATTGGGGCTTCAACTTTGTCCGCTTGCCCATGGACTACCGGTTCTGGACCGACCCGAACGATTTGATGAAGATCAACGAAAAGAATGTCGAACCCATTGATCGGGCCATCCGTTTGGGAGAAAAATACGGAATACATGTCAATATCTGCCTGCACCGCGCGCCGGGCGAGTGCATCCTGGATGGCATGGACGCGGCGCTGACCGGCATCCACATTACCGAGGAAAAAACCAGCGTTTATGAAGATCCCCATACGCTGGAAGCGTTTGTCCATCAGTGGACCTATTTTGCCGACCGCTACCGCGGGACTCCCAGCGAGCGGCTCAGCTTCAACCTGGTGAACGAACCGATGGTTAGGCCCACACCAGCGGAAATGGCCGAACTGAAGTCCGCGAAATCGATGGAGGCCGCGCTGCGCGAGATCGGGCAGCGACATCAACGCCAATATGTCCGCGTAGCTCGCGCCGCCATCGACGGCATTCGCGCCCACGACTCGCAGCGCTGGATTGTTACCGATGGGTTCCAAGGGGGAAGCGTTGCCATTCCCGGTCTCATCGACACCGGAATCCTACAAAGCTGCCACACTTACTACCCGGTCCAATTGACCCATTATCAGTGCGAGTGGGCCCGAGGCTTTGTTCCTCGCGACACGCCGCTGCCGACTTGGCCGCTTAAGGACCGCGAAGGGCACGTGATTGACCGCGCAGCCATCGCTACCCTGTTCCAGCCGTGGCAAGACTTGAACCAACACGGGGTGCGCATCCACTTCGGGGAAATGGGAGCTTACAAGCATACGCCTCCAAATGTCGTGCTGGCGTGGTTCGACGACACCCTCAGCGTTCTCAATGACTTGCACACGGGATGGGCGCTGTGGAACTTTCGCGGACCCTTCGGAATTCTCGATACGGAACGCCCTGGGACCAAGTTCGAAGACTGGCATGGGCACCAACTCGACCGCCCGCTCCTGAGCGTGTTGCAGAAAAAGATGAAGACCTAAGGATGAAGATTTGAAGAACCGACATTTTGGAGCGTGAGGTCGCGGCGGAGGGCAAATCGTGATGTTCAGCAGGCTCTAACTTGCGCGTAGCCAAGCTCAACTCTGTAGCGCTTCCACCAACGGCCGCCGCCGGGAGCTGCCGGAGTTTAATCCCACCGTCACGTAAACCGTTATCAGGCTTCATGGAGGGTGCGGTATCCTCGGGGAGACTTGGGCAATCTCGGAGTGTCCACGATGGCGCGGGTGCGGTCGGCGTCCGCAGGCGTCCCGAGAAAACTTCGGCAAAGGTCGGGCCTGAGATTGGGATTGGAGTGCGCTACAATGAGCCTGGAGGCTTTCACATGCAGGTGAATCCCAAGGCCGGCAAACTCGCCGACGCATGCGACTTAGTGAATGTTCCAAAACTGATTACAGCTTACTTTACCGAGCGCCCCGATCCAACGATTGGGGATCAGCGCGTGGCGTTTGGCACCTCGGGCCACCGGGGATCGGCGCTAAGGGTCAGCTTCAACGAAGCCCACATTCTGGCCATCTCCCAAGCGATTTGTGAATACCGGAAACAGCAGCATATCGAAGGTCCGCTCTTCATCGGCAAGGATACTCATGCCCTTTCGGAGTGTGGTTTTGTGACGGCGCTGGAAGTCTTGGGGGCGAATGGGGTTCACGTGATGGTAGACGCTGCTGGTGGGTTCACTCCCACTCCGGCAGTTTCCCATGCAATCTTGAGTTTCAATCAGGCGCGACCCGTGGGAATGGCAGACGGCATTGTGATCACGCCCTCGCACAATCCACCCGACGATGGTGGCTTCAAGTACAACCCCCCCCACGGCGGACCGGCGGACACGGGCGCGACGAAGTGGATCGAGCAGCGTGCCAATAACATCCTGGAGGGCAACCTGTGGGAAGTTCAGCGTGTGCCCTACGCGCGAGCACGGTCGGCGGAGACCGCGCACCCGTACGATTACATTACTGCCTACGTAAAGGACCTTGAATCGGTGGTCGATATGGCCGCCATTAAAGGCGCGGGAGTGAAGATCGGGGTCGATCCTCTCGGTGGCGCCAGCGTTGCATATTGGGGACCGATTCGCGACCGCTACCAACTTAATCTGACCATCGTGAACGAGTCAGTTGATCCGACGTTCCGCTTCATGACTGTCGATTGGGACGGGAAAATCCGCATGGACTGCTCTTCGCGATTCGCGATGGCGAGTTTGATCGAGCGGAAGGGAAGTTTCGATGTTGCGTTTGCTAACGACACCGACGCCGACCGGCATGGGATTGTGACGCGCCAAGGCGGGCTCATGAATCCGAACCACTACCTTGCCGTGGCCATCAATTACCTCTTCCAAAATCGCCAGCGTTGGTCGGCCACCGCCGCGGTCGGCAAGACGGTGGTCAGCAGCAGCTTGATTGACTGTGTCGCCCATCGCTTAGGGCGGCGGCTTGTAGAGGTGCCGGTCGGGTTCAAGTGGTTCGTCGAGGGACTTCTCACTGGCGAGCTAGGCTTCGGGGGCGAGGAGAGCGCCGGTGCGTCGTTTCTTTGCTCCGACGGGCGGG
>JBKQVI010000396.1:0-3967 GCA_052139985.1 Terriglobia bacterium | reverse complement strand
TCGGCTTCGAGGCGCCAGGGGGAATCAGGTCGAAGTGCGAATAGAGCTTGTTGTAGAGCTTGATAATGGAGTCTTCTTCTTTTTCGCCCACCTTGAACCGCACGATGGCCATGCTGAGCCCCGGCCGGTCTTCGTTGGAGCTGCAAGCGGTCAGCTTTGCATCCTTGATGCGCCGGCCGGTTTGGCCGGCATCGCACAAGGGCAGCGCAGCGGTGAACTGCGTGCGGAAATGCGATACTCTTTACAGTAAGTGGACGCGCGAAGTTTCGTCCGGGGAGTGCACGGGGTGAATACTCAAGTTGAACACGCGCTCGAAATCCTGAAGTCCGGTAATCGCCAGGATGCCGAGCGTGCTCTCGAAGCGCTGCTCTTGGCTCTCCGGTAGGAATCCCTCTCGCACTAATGATTAAGCGGCGGGGATATTCGCGAGGCTTCTCACTTGAGAAGCGGCAGGGTTGCCTGGGTGGTGAGACCGATGAAACCGTTCGGTGCGAGGCCGAGATAGAAGATACCCAATATGCTGATGGCAAGGGCGGCGCGCACCGGCCAGGCCAGGACGGCTTCGGCAGTCTCGCTCTTCCCCTCGTGCATATACATCGCGACGATAATCTTGAAATAGTAATAGACCGAAACCACGCTGTTCAGCAGTGCCAGAATCGTGAGGCCGACCAGGTGCGAATGGATGGCTGCCCGGAAGAGGTAGAGTTTTCCCAGGAAGCCGGCGGTGGTGGGGAATCCTGCCAGCGATAGCAAGAACACGGTAAGACATGCGGCCACTGCGGGCCGCTCGTAGGCGAGCCCTTTGTAATCCTCGATCTGAACAAGGCGTTCACCCGCCCCGGCCAAGTGCGCGATCAGAATGAAAGCCCCAGCATTCATCAACGCGTACGCCACCAAGTAATACATGACGCCGGATATTCCGCGCACGCCGCCCGCGGTTACTCCCACCAGCACATAACCCGCGTGAGCGATGGAAGAATACGCGAGAAGCCGCTTGACGTTGGTCTGCCACAGCGCACCCAGATTGCCGACGCACATGGTGAGCACGGCGGAGATCCACAGGATCCAGAAGGTGCTGGCGCTCGCGGAGGAAAAACTCCCCAGGAAAATACGCAGGAGTACCGCGAACGCAGCGGCTTTCGGCCCCACCGAAAGGAATGCGGTGACGGGAGCCGGCGCGCCCTGGTACACGTCGGGCGCCCAGATTTGGAAAGGAGCGGTGGAGAGTTTGAAAGCAAGACCAACGAACATCAGGATCAAGGCCACCTGGGCGAGCGCCGTCCATTGTGACGGTTGGCTGAGCCGCGAACTGGCTCCCAGCAAATTGGTAGTCCCCGTCAGGCCATAGACGAAGGCGATTCCATACAGCAAAAATGCGGTGGCAAACGACCCCAGCAGAAAGTATTTCAGCGACGATTCGTTGGAGAGGCGGTCATCCCGGCGGTAGCCGGCCAGGATGTAAGTGGCAATGGAAGAAATCTCCAGCCCCAGGAAGATCATGATGAGATCCGTGGAGGCCGCCATGAAGCACATGCCCACCGTTCCCATCAGAACCAGGGCGTAGTACTCCCCGTGCTGGGCGTGGTCGCGCTCCAAATAATCCATGGAGCCCAGAATGACGAGGGCTGCCACCAGCAGGAACAAGTAAATGAAGTAGAAGCTGAATTCATCGGACGCTACAGCTCCACCGAAGGCGGGTCCCATTCCCGGCCAGGCGTAGAAAGAGATCCGCGTGATGGAAGCGGCTGCGGCGACGACTCCCAGCAGCGCCATCCAGCCGAGCATTTTCTTGTAGGCCGCGGGCAGGAACGGCTCCAGGACCATGACCAGTACGGCGAAGACGGAAAGAACGATTTCCGGGAGAATTCGCATCATGTCCACTGGTTGGAGGGTGATCATCGGACACCCCCAGCAGAGGCAGTAGGCAGCAAGGAGTAGGCAGTAGGCAGCAAGCGGTAGGCAGTGGGCAGTAGGCAGTGGGCAGTCGGCTGCAACGCATGGCGAGTAGGCACCATGCGTTGGGGAAGGGAAGACTGCGCCGTAAATCTCAACTCCGCGTTGTTCACTCCCACACTCGCAGGACTGGGTCGCGGCGCCGCGCGCTCGGTCAAAAGCAAGTTCCGTTGATCGAGGCGCTGCATGACCGAGGCCACGCTATGGTCCATGCGCCGCAAGAAGGGTTGGGGATAGACGCCCATGGCGATAATCACGACGACCATAATGGCCAGGATCAATTTCTCGCGAAAGTCGCAATCGGGCAGGATACGATTTTTCTCGTTGGTGATCTCGCCGTAAAACACGCGCTGATACATCCACAACAGGTAAACCGCCGCCAACACGACGCCGGCAGAGGCGAAGGCGGCGTATGCTGCGTGCCGGTAATAAGATCCGACGATAATCAGAAACTCGCCCACAAAGCCATTCAGGAGGGGAAGGCCCAGGGAGGATAGCACTACGATCAGGAAGAACGTGCTATAGACGGGGACGGAAGTGGCCAGGCCTCCAAACTCGCTAATCAGTCGCGTATGGCGCCGTTCGTAAAGCATTCCCACCAGCATGAAGAGCGCTCCCGTCGAAACCCCATGGCTGAACATCTGGTAGATGGCGCCCTCCATGGCTTCCGGCCGGAACACAAAGATTCCCAGCACGCAGAACCCCAGGTGGGCGACCGAAGAATAGGCTACGAGTTTCTTCAGATCGGGTTGCACCATCGCCACGAGCGCGCCATAAATAATTCCCACGATGGCGAGGACGCAAACGATGGGGGCAAACTCGCGCGACGCCTGAGGAAAAAGCGGCAGGCAGAAGCGCAACATGCCGTAGGTCCCCATTTTAAGGAGGACTCCGGCCAGGATGACGGAGCCCGCCGTCGGCGCCTCAACGTGCGCATCGGGCAGCCAGGTGTGGAAGGGAAAAATGGGAACCTTGATGGCAAAGGCGATGAAGAAGGCCAGGAACAGCCAGCGTTCCGCTTGCGGAGTCAACACGGAGTACGTTGTCAGGTGTCCCATCACTTGCGGCAAATCAAACGTGCCGGTGAGGTTGTAGAGGTAGACGATTCCGGTGAGCATCAAGGCCGAGCCCACCATGGTGAACAGGACAAACTTGATCGCGGCATACACGCGGCGCTCGTGTCCCCAGATGCCGATCAGGAAATACATAGGAATCAGCATCACTTCCCAAAATACGAAGAAAAGAACCAAGTCGAGTGAGACGAATACTCCCATCATTCCTGTTTCCAGAGCCAGCAGGAAGATGAAGAACTCCTTCACCCGATGGGTAATCCCTTTCCAGGAAACCAGCACCGAAAGCGGGGTCAGAAAGCCGGTGAGCAGGACCATCAGCGCGCTGAGGCCGTCCACGCCAAGGTGGTAATTGACGGGCGGCAAGACCATCCAGGGGTTTAATTCCTCAAATTGCATCCCCGCTCGATGGGGATCAAATCGAAAATAGATGTACACGGTGATCAGGAACACGAGCAGCGAGAAGAGGAGTGCAACCCAGCGGACGGACGATGCCCGCTCGCGCCCGAAAAAGGCAATGACCACCGCGCCCAGAAGCGGAAGGAAAGTTACGATCGTGAGAGAATGCGCAGTGTACCAGGACATAGATGGTTTCTATCTTTTGCGATCTGAACAGAGGGAAAAAGCCGCGTCCTCTTGAGGCTGTAGCGGCAAGTTCGCCTCAGTCTCGCCAAAATTGAAGTCGGTCGCAGAAACCCAAACTCCGGCTCCGCCGCCTGCTTGGCGGAAAGTCTCTAACTCTCCGACGCCGACCGTACTCGCCAACCTCATCTCTGGAGTTTCTACATTTCGCCCCCCCCAACGACAGCCTCTTCCCTCGCCCCTTTTGGGGGAGAGGGTGGACCGCCACCCGCGCTTTCACCAGCGGGGGCGGGCCGGGTGAGGGGGTCAAAACCCAAGCCTGCTCAGCCCAACGCCTCCGGTAGCGACCATCCCAGGGCCAC
>JBKQVI010000395.1:0-6047 GCA_052139985.1 Terriglobia bacterium | reverse complement strand
CCTTGCTCCGATACACCCACAACGGTCGAGTTGCTCGTACCAAAGTCAATGCCTGCGTACATGACGACCTCACGTTGATATGGCCTTTCCCATGTTTTCTGTATTCATCATACCGTGTGATCCGAGTGTTGGTTTGTCTTTATCCTCTGGATCATTGATCACATCCATCCCAAGCCCTGCACAGTGGCTCGTAACAGTGTGACCCCGGCGCCCATCGCGTGCCGAATAGCGGCGCGACCGCAGCGGGAATGACCTTTCAATTTCAATCGAAGGAAAGTGGGGCTAATTCAATACGGCAGCGGGGCGGGCCAATTGAAACGGGAGTTCGCGGCGCTCTTCGGAACTTCGCACCGCTGTTTCGAGAACGGTCATTACACCGATCGCATCTTGGGCGGTGACCGGATTCGGACTGCCTTTCGTAATGGCATCGCGGATCGCCTCGTAATACCCAAGATAATTGCCGGGGGTCGTCGGGACGGCGGTCGATTGCAGTTGGCTACCTCTCCACGTGTAAATGGTTCCGGGGCGAGGATCCACTCCCCACTCGGCGCCACCTGGTTTTTCTCCGCGCTTAAGAGCCTCTTCCTGCGGATCCATTCCGTACTTTACAAAGCTCCCCTGCGTTCCATGGATGACAAAGCGCGGCACATCCCCGGAGACGTATGATTCGCCGTGCAGGATGACGCGGCGGGCGCCGTAGCGCATGAGTACATGGAAGTAATCGACGGTCGAGCCTCCCTTTCGCTGGGCTGCGAGATCGGCAAAGATGGCTTCCGGTAATCCGAATAGCTGCAAAACCTGATCGACCAAATGGGGGCCGAGATCGAACCAGATTCCACTCCCGGGACCCGGCATCTCGCGCCATCGCTGCCTCACTTCCGGGCGGTAGCGATCATAGTGCGATTCGAAGTGCGTAATCTCGCCGAGCTGTCCATCGTCGAGAAGAGCGCGCAGGGTCAAGAAATCGCCGTCCCATCTGCGGCTCTGAAAAACCGAGATGAGGCGGTCAGCCGCGGCGGCCTGCGACAGGAGTTCTAGTGCGTCGCTAACCGTCAGGGTAAACGGTTTATCGACGACGACGTGCTTGCCTGCCGCAAGCGATTTTCGTGCGAGCTCAAAGTGAGACGTGTTGGGCGTGGCGATTACGATCAGGCCGATGGAAGGATCTGCGCACGCCTGGTCCAGGTCGGGAACCACCGTGACATCCGGCCAGTCGCGATGCACCTTGGCGGGGTCGCTCGAAACAACATGGTTAAGCTGCAAGCCTTTGACGGCAGAAATAACCGGCGCATGAAACGTCTTTCCGGCAAATCCGTAACCGACTAACGCGACTTGTAGTGGATCAATCTGGACTGAAGGCATGCGCGGTCAGACTCCCCTTTTGGAATGTTCGAAGTTCGAATGCGGTTCCCATTAACCTATCAGGGTAGTACAAAAAGCAATTCTGGTCACCTGACTTTGGTGCGAGCAGGTTTTACCGCAATTTCAGGCGTGGTGGTTTGGAAGCATGTTGGATAAGGGGCTGTTGGGGGCCATTGGGGGCCGTTAGCAGCCGAGGTCGATGGGGACATTTTGTCGTATCGGCCGGCTCGCCGTGGTTCGAGCTACCCGCAGCCCTATACCGCGAGCTGCCTTTAACAAGTCAGAACCGGTTGTCACACCCCTCCGCATCATCATTACTAGTGCGGTTCAGGCGCTCGGCGTTTCAGCTTGAATCCCCGCTCTTGCGCCCCTCATGCCACGTCCCAACCCCAGCTCGCCGGGCTGGCCCCCGCCGCGCCCGACATTTTGCCTGAAACGGAATTGCCTCCCGAATCACTATCTGCTCGTGAGTTCGAAAATGTCACCCTGGGCAAACTGAATAGGCAAGCTTCTGCCGTGCGATTCACGCCTCTCGTGTTTCTTCCGGGGGACAAATCTACGTTCGACTCAACAATTCCGACGAAGGAGAAGATACATGATAAGCAGGCGAAAGTTCAATGGGCTCATACTCATGGGGAGTACGTTTCTTTTCTGTTTGGCGTTAGGGATATCGCCGAGCGCGGCGCAGGAGGCCGCCTCGGGATTCCTTCCGTCCACACCCTTGGAGGTCGCGCAAGGCACGGCCAATCTGGTGGGACATTACGCCCCCACCAAAACTCTACGGCTCGCGATCATGCTTCGTCCCCCAAACTGGGCGGAGGAGCAGAAGTTTTTGCAGGAAGTGCAAACCAAGGGTTCACCGCAATTCCATCATTTTCTGACGGCGGAGCAGTGGAACGCCCGTTTCGCGCCGTCGGTGGCGGACGAGCAGGCGGTGGTCGACTGGGCGCAAAGCCAGGGGATGCAAGTGACCTACCGTTATGCCAACCGGCTGATTGTTGACGTTCAGGCCCCGGCCGCGACCCTGGAGAAGGCGTTTGGCGTCACGATCAATTCCTACCAGAGTGACAGTCGAACTTTCTATTCCAATGACCGCGACCCGCAGCTTCCCTCCAGCCTCGGCAACGTGGTGCAGGCGGTTATTGGCCTGAACAATTCGGAGCGGATGCACCCGGCCAATAAGAACGTGAATGTGCCGGCCTTACCCGATTACACGCCGGGACCCGTCGTAAGCGCGCCGGCCAATTTCCAGGGTGACAACGATGGTTCGGGCCGGCCGGTCCGAGGTGCGAACAATGGCGGAGTATCGAATATCACGGGCGGCGCCTATGACCCCTCCGACATCTACAGTTCGGAAGCGTACGATTACAACGCGCTATACCACCAGGGGCACTGCTGCAATCCCTTGGGCGCCGCGAACTCACCGGTTGAGGCGAGCATTGCCGTTGCCACAGTCGGTTCGCAGAACTTTGGCGATTTCGTGGGATTCCACAACCAGTACCCTTACCTGGCATGGAACATCACGGAGTTCGGCATTGACGGGCAGTCCGTGCCCTGCACCGATTCCACCGACGCAACCTGCGACGGCGAAGGGACCATGGATATGGAATGGAGCACGGCCATGTCGAACAGCTTCGGCTCGCTTCACGATACCGCGCAGGTTTTCATGTACGATGCCGACAATTTCAACGACCTGCACGACGCTTTCAACCACATGCTGAGTGACGGTCATGCCCGCGTGGCCAGTACGAGCTGGAGTTGCACGGAGAAATACGAATGCTCGAGCAGTTGGGTGACTTCCCTCGACTCGATCTTTGCCAACATGGTGGGACAGGGATGGACGCTGGTGGCGGCGCAGGGAGATCGCGGGGCCACCGACGACGTCGCCGATCATTTATCGGTAGCTTTCCCCGGCTCGGACCCCAACGTGGTCTCCGTCGGCGGCACCACACTGACCTTGAACTCCTCCGGCGACTACGTGAGCGAGGTCACCTGGACGGGGGGCCCCGACGGCGCCGCCTCTAATGACGGCGGCACGGGTGGCGGCTGCAGCGCCATTTTCTCCGCTCCCCCATTCCAGTCGAACCAGCCTTGCGGTTCCGGCAGTCGGGGCGTTCCGGATATCGCTCTGAACGCCGATTGGTACAACACGCCGCAAAACATGTATATGGACGGCCTGTTTGGGAACGGGGGCACCAGCATCGTGGCGCCGGAATTGGCGGGGTTCTTTGCGCAGGAAAACGCCTACTTGCTCGCCCTCGGCAATATTTGCGGCAGCGGTTCCAGTCCTTGCGCCCCGATGGGCAACATCGATTATTTCCTCTATGACGAAGGGATTCATAAGGGCGCTCCGCACTCGCCCTTCTATGACATCACCTCCGGCTGCAACAATAACGACATCACTTCGCTTTACGGCCTGGGATACTATTGCGCGGGTCCGGGCTGGGATGCGGTCACGGGTTGGGGTTCGGCCAACATGCTGCAACTCGCGTGGGCGGTCAACTGGTATCACGTACCGGGCTATGACTCCCCCAGCGTTTCATTCACGGGCCCGCCGCTTCGGCGCTGGTACAACACCGATCAGGTCGTAAGCTGGACAATCAGCGCACCCCCACTGAATGGCTTTCCGTCCGACGGGGTGGCAGGATTCAGCCAAGCCTGGGACTCCGACCCGGGCAATCCCACTGGGGAAGCGACACCCGGAACCGGCAATTCCTTCTTCAGCGGCCCCGAGTATGCTAACGCCACATCGGGGTGCCTCGATTTCACGGGTGCGTCCTGCGCTGGATGGGTTGCTCAGGGATGGCACACCGTCAATATCCGCGCGTGGGGTAACGAAGGCGAGAACGGTGGCGACTATACTTACGGACCCTTGGGCTATGACTCCATTGCGCCCGTCACCACGCCCCACCTGAGCGGCACCCTGGTCAGCGGGACCACTTACAAAAGCGCCGTCACGGTCACCCTGACGCCCGTCGATCCCGGGGCTCCCACCACGGGAAGCGGCGTCGCAAGCACCGTGTACCAGGTCAACGGCGAAGGGCTGCACACCTATTCGGGACCCTTCACGGTGTCGTTCCCTGGAACTTATACGGTCACGTTCCATAGCGCGGACGTTGCCGGCAACGTAGAGAGCGCGAAAACGCAGACCTTCGCGATCCGTTCCGTGATCGGCCTGTCCGCGTCGAGCCTGGCGTTTGGCAGCCAGCCCTTTGCGGCGACGAGCGCAGGGAAAAGCGTCACGCTGAGCAACATCGGGTCGGCAGCGGTCGCGATCAGCTCGATTCTCGCGAGCGGCGACTTTGCCCTGTCGGCGAACACTTGCCCGGCCAGCTTGGCGGGAGGGGCGAACTGCGCCATCACGGTAACGTATAAACCCTCCGTGTTGGGTGCCGTAACCGGAAGCGTTACGGTTAACTACGTCGGCGAGGGCACGCCGCAGACGGTAGCCCTGACCGGTACGGGGCTGCTGCCCGTCACGCTCTCCCCCACCAGCCTGGCGTTCGGCACGGTCACGGTGGGTAGCACCAGCGCCGCGAAGACTGTCACACTGACGAACAACGAGAGTACAACGCTCAGCATCAGCCGTTCGGCCAGTGGCGACTACTCGATTGCCAGCACTACCTGCGGCGCAACTCTGGCAGGCAAGGCAACCTGCACGGTGAACGTAACGTTCCATCCGAAACAGAACGGCAGCGCGAGCGGAGCTTTGGCCGTCACTTACAACGCCGGCCTGAGCCCGCAAGCGGTGGCCCTCTCGGGCACGGGAACCGGTGCAGTTACCGCGCCCCTCACCTTCGCGCCCAGCTCGCTCACGTTCAGTGGGGTGGCGGTGGGCACGACCGCGACCAAAACGGTGATCGTGACCAACAGCGGCGCATCGACCATCGCCATTTCCGCGGTCGCCGCCAGCGGGGACTACACGGCAAGTGGCTGTGTGGGCACCCTGGCCCCCACCAAGACGTGCACACTGTCAGTAACCTTCAAGCCCGCGACCCTGGGGATCACCACCGGGTCGGTGGCACTTACCGATAACACCATCGTGAGCCCGGAGGTTTACAACGTTTCCGGCGCGGCCGTATCGCCCTTAAGCTTCTCAGCATCGAGCTTGAATTTTGGGACGGTTACGGTGGGCACAACCAGCGCGGCACAGTCGGTGACGCTCACGAACAACCTCGGCTCCGCTTTATCCCCAACGTATTCCGTGAGCGGCGACTACGCGAAGACGGGCGGGACGTGCGGCGCAACCCTGGCGGCACACACAAGCTGCACCCTGTCCCTTGCCTTCACCCCGAAGGCGACCGGGGCAATTGCGGGAGTCGCCGCGGTGGGCTACGCGAGCACTTTCAGTCCGGAGGAGGTGAACCTTACCGGTACCGGGCAGTAATCCCCGGTCCGGCCGGAGACGGAGCGCGCCCCAAAAAAGGCGCGCTCCGTTCCATTTACCGCACACACTATTGCCATTCCTTAAATCCCTGTTGCTCAGCAAAAATTATCGTGATGTAGGGCCGAACACCGTTCGGCCGGGCCAGCGGCTGGGCGAATTTGGAGTGCGGCGGCTTGCTGCCGCTTTCGGCGCGCCGGCTCGCTGGCGCGCTCTGGGCGGGCGGCAAGCTGCCCGCCCAGAAAGCGGGAGCAAGCTCCCGCACTCCAGATCGACGCGACTTTGACGTGACCCTGCACAG
>JBKQVI010000394.1:0-17936 GCA_052139985.1 Terriglobia bacterium | reverse complement strand
AGTCAAGGACAAATATCACTCATATTCGTCACTATTTTGCCCTTGTGAGGACCGATTGCTCAAAACAAAGACCTTGCATCCCGAAACCGCCGAAAACCCGCCGGAGAACGTGGAAGTTAGGTTAGCTGCAATACCTTCGCGGCGGGCGAAGACTTTCCCTTGGGTACGTTCTGCCTCTGTGACCTCCGTACCGGGAACAGCCTCAACCCAGAGGCTACCGAGACACCTCCGTGGGCTCTGTGTTAGAGCTTTCGATGCACGGAGGACCATGCCCCCGTTGGGTTGCGGCTCCGCCGCGTTGTGCTACTATCAAGGTGATTCGACTCATCAAAGGATTGCGAGCAAAGACAACCATGAAAGCTGTTTACCTCACAGGATTGCGACAGATGGAAGTGGGCCAAGCGGCCGCTCCGAGCTTAAGCGGGCCGCACCAGGTCTTGTTGCGGATCGACACGCTAGGTGTGTGCGGCTCGGACGTTCACTATTACACCCAGGGAAAGATCGGGCCGCAGGCTGCACCGTTTCCGCTGATCCTCGGCCATGAACTTGCCGCGACCGTCATGGAAGCAGGGGCTGGGGTGAAGAAGCTCCGGCCGGGCCAGCGCGTAGCGGTGGACCCACTGATCGCTTGCGGCGAATGCGACCAGTGCCGCGCCGGGCGCAAGCACACCTGCCGCCGGCAGAAGTTCTTGGGCAGCCTGGGACAGCCGGGCGCGTTGGTGGAGTACCTGGTGATGCCCGCCGAGTGTTGCAGCCCGGTTCCCGATTCGCTGAGCGACGATGAGGCCGCGGTGGTGGAACCCCTGTCTATCGGTGTGTACGCGGCGCAAATGGCTCAACTCAAGCCTGGCGCTCGCGTGGGCATTATCGGCTCAGGCCCCATCGGTTTATGCACCCTGCTGTCAATCCGCGCCCAAACGCAGGCCACCGTCTACATAACCGATCTGGTTGATGAGCGTTTGGCCGTGGCGCGCGCTTGTGGGGCGGCATGGACCGGCAATCCCCGGCGTGAGAACGTGGTGCCAGCCATCCAGGAATTGGAGCCGCTGGGCTTGGACGCCGTATTCGAATGCGCAGGTGAGCAGGACGCCATCGACCAGGGCATTGAACTCTTGAAGCCTGGCGGCACACTGCTGATCATCGGCATTCCAGAAGTTGATCGCATCAGCTTCAATATCAGTCATATGCGCCGAAACGAGTTGCGCATTCTCAACGTGCGCCGTCAGAACGAGTGCGTGGAACCCGCTATCGAATTGATCGCCAGCGGTCGGGTCCGGGTCGGACCACTGGTCACGCATCATTTTCGGATGGAAGAAACGGCCCGCGCCTTCGAACTGGTGAGCTCACGTAGCGACGGCGTGGTGAAAGCGATCATCCGCATCTCGCCGGAAAACTGACAAAAACGACACTGCCATCAATTCCCCATCGCTGACCGCTCAATCCGCTCGAGTTCGGTGCGCTGATGAGCGTCCACGTAACTCTTGGGCTCCCGCGCGAGGATGTCTCGCACCTTCAGCTCCGCCGATTCTTCCAACATGTGCGAACCTCTCGCCTCCCAGTCGCTGCGCCGCGCCCGCACGGACAATTGTGCCCTGCTCAAGACGCGGCGAAAATGCTTCAAGGTATGCGGCGAGTTCAGGAAGTCCCCAGACTTGCCCGCTTCTTGAATGGCCTCAAGAGCCAACTCCTCGTCGTCAACCGCGAACCCGTTTTGAAAGCGCAGGAAATAGCCCGCAATTTCGTCGTCGGTCACCAACGCCTCGCACGACATCGCCAGTGTGGATTCCAGGTTGCCTGCGCCCCAGATCAGGTTCACACCTGCGGCGGCATGGGCGAAACCGCCCATCATTTTCTCGAATGCCGCCTGTGCATCAGCGCATGGGGATTCGGTGGACATCCAGGACGCAGACGGAAGGTTGTGGAACCGCGCCATATCGGCCCCCGCCGCCTGAAGGAGGTAATTCTCCGGCGCGCCCGTCAGCGCCAAGGCCGCGGACATATCGAACACATGCGCAAAGCCGATGTTGTAAATGCACGGCCGGCCAGGCTCTAGCAACTGATTGATCACCAAGCCGCTCAGAGTGTCGGCGTCTCCGATTACCATGCAGCCGGAGAGGGTGACCGGCGCGGTGACTCCCGCCAGGGGCTCGGAATTGATCATAACAGGCACGCCCAGGCACGCCGTCTCTTTGAAAACTCCCAGCGCCAACTCCGTCCAGTGCAAGGGGCTGAGGATGCTGAAGCCGGTGCTGACGATTGGGCGCTCGCGCAGGGTCGCGCCATCGAGCAGGACCTCAGCCATCTCGATGACCGTGCGTGCCCCCGCCGGTGTGAAGATGCATGGCCGCAGATGCTTGCCGGTGTTCTCTGCCATGATACGAAAGCCGACAAAGTCACGGCTGGTTGGAGGAAAATCGGCGAGGGAGGTTCCCACCATACCGTGGATGTTGGGGCACGCATCTGTGACGCGCGCCAACTCGCCCAAATCGGCCGCCCGTAAATCGCTACGCACCCTGCCGCGCGTGATGTAGAGCGCATTCCCCGTCAGAACCAGCGTCCCACCCTCCGGACCCAGTTGCCAAAGGTGCCCATTGCGGTCGGCAATCCTAACTTGGCGGGGGGCCTGCTGAAGGGCCCACTCCACTAAGCTGGGGGGGATGTGAACGCGGTTCTCGGCGTCCACCGTGGCGCCTGCATCCTTCATCAGGCGGACTATTTCCGGGTCATCGACACGAACGCCCAAATCCTTCAGCACATTAAGGGCAGCTCCGTGAATTCTTTCGCAATTGGCGCGCGTTAGGGGCATGTGAGCATTCCTTTATCTCAAGAAGAATTATCTACAATTGTAGAAACTATAGAAAAACTATCGCGGCATTCTACATCTTCAACCCCCGATTGGACAAATGCGGAGCGTTTGACAAGAGATTATCCGGATTGCGTCGTGTCCCTTGCCACAATCTGGTAAACTTAAAGTATCGAAAGGCCGTAATCCTGTGAAGAGTTCGGGAATTGAACGCTTCGTGGAGTTCCCCAACCGCTCGGGCAAAACGTTGCGGGGTATGTTGCATTTGCCCGCCGCCACGGTGGAGCGGCCTCTACCCGGGGTGGTGTTGTTTCACGGATTTACCGGCGATCGCATGGAATCGCATTGGATTTTTGTGAAGTGCTCGCGCACCTTGGCGAGGGCTGGTATAGCGTCCCTACGGTTCGACTTCTATGGGTCGGGGGAATCGGACGGCGAATTCCGCGAGATGTCGCTGACTGGCGAAATTGCCGACGGGCGGGCCGCCGTGGCGTTTATGCGCGAGCAGAAGGAAGTAGATCCTGAACGCATGGGTTTGTTGGGCCTCTCCCTGGGGGGAGCAGTAGCCGCAGCCCTTTCGTCCAGCGTCAGGGCCAAAGCCATCGTGTTGTGGAGTGGCGTCGCGCATACGGCTCGACTACGTGATTTAGCTATGCAGGCAGCCAAACAGATTCCCGGCAAGCCGGGCGCGGCTGAATTCAACGCCCGCGAACTCTCGCCGCGCCTCATGGAGGACGTGCTGAAGGTCGACCCCATTCGCCACCTCGCGCGCTTCCGTGGGCCAACGCTGATCGTCCATCCGGAGAAAGACGACCATGTCCCAATTTCTCATGCGCACGACTTCTTCCGAGCTGCCGGCAGTATCGCCAAGGAGCTCGTCATCGTCGCCGGAGCCGACCACGTCTACACCTCCATTCCTTGGGAACAGGATGTGATTGCCCGCACCGTACATTGGTTCGAGCGTCACTTATGACTTCCCTCGCGACCAATTGGCCCCGAGAGGGGCCAGATGGACTATTTATCAATAGGATAGAGGGACAGGTAACTTTTGCGCAGATTATCGCGTCGAATAGGTAGCGTGGCCAGTCCGGTCATTGTCCAGAGTGTAGGATTTTCTGTGCCAACATAAAGAGTGGAGTTTAAGGAACGAATGATCAACCGAAACACGTGGCCGCGCGCCGAACTGCTAGTCGCGTTCTGCGTCTGCATCCTTGCGTTATCTTCTCAAGCCCTGGCCCAACAGTTGGAGCAAGCCCCGCCGGTTGTCTCTTTACAGGCGTCGGCCCAATTCGCCAACGGTCTGGATACTGCCCAAGACCAACCCGTGCCGGTCAATCCTCCAGCTACTCCACAAAACCAACCGGCTACCCCTCAGACGGAAACCAAACCCTCGAAGCATCCGGCAACCGACCAAAGCAAACCCACTCCAAACTCCCAGGCTCCGCAAAACGACCGAATCTTCTTCGCTCTACCCAACTACTTAACCGTGGAACAGGCGTCGAAATTACCTCCGCTCACAACCAAGCAAAAATTCAAGGCAGTGGCAGAGGGATGCTTCGATCCGGTTGAGGTCGCGTTCATCGGCATTCAGTCGGGCCTTGGGCAAGCTGACAATACGAACCCCACGTATGGCCAAGGGTTCCTCGGTTATTCCAAACGTTTCGGGACCGCGTATACCGACGCCATCATCGGAAACTTCGGGACGGGCGCCATATTCCCCTCTCTGCTTAGACAAGACCCGCGCTACTATCAAAGGGGGAAAGGAAACTTCTTCTACCGTTTCGGGTACGCTGCGATGCGAATTGTGATCACACGCTCAGACTCAACGGGAAAAGTTCAGTTCAACTTCTCCGAATTCCTCGGTAATGGCATGGCCGCGGGCATTGCCAATGCATACCATCCCGAACCCCACACGCTCGCGAGCAGCACGAACGTTTTGGGCACACAAGTTGTGTTGGATGCCGCCGGTTACGAGCTGAAAGAGTTCTGGCCGGACATTCATCGCCTTCTTCTGCATATCCACCATAAGACCTAGTTCCGATTTTCAAGAAGAAAAAGCCCCACAGGAAACTCTTCTGACGCTGGCCGCGTCAAAGCTGTAGCAGGGCCAGTCCCCAAAGGTTCTGTAGAGGAGTGCTTAGTGCGCCGATGCGTAGATGTGGAGTTGAGTACATTCGTGAATAAACGGAACTGGTGGCCGCGTGGCATCCTACTGGCAATCCTATTCATCCTTATTCCGTCTCACCGACTGTCAGCCCAAGTGACGGGGCAAGCTGCCCCTCCGGCTAGTCCGCAAACCCAGACGGCGTCCCCACAATCTCAGCCAGCTAATCCCGGAACTCAACCGGCAACACCACAATCCCAAACCAAAACCGGCCCCGGCGGCGCCCAAAGCGCGCCCTCCACGGATCCCGCGGTTCCACAGAACGACCGAATCCTTTGGACATTGCCGAACTACCTCACGGTGGAAAATGCCTCGTCATTGCCTCCGCTTACGACCAAGGAAAAATTCAAGTTAGTTGCGGAGGGTACCTTCGATCCCATTGAATTCGCGTTCCTCGCCCTTGAAGCTGGGGTCAATCAGGCCAGCAATACGAACCCCACCTTCGGACAGGGATTTAAAGGTTATGGCAAGCGCTACGCCTTGGCATTCGGCGACAACACCATCGAGAACTTCATGGTGGGCGCTGTGTTCGCATCTGCGTTGCGCCAAGATCCCCGCTATTACCAATTGGGAAAAGGAAGCTTTCTCCACCGTGCCGGTTACGCTGCTTTGCGGGTTGTGATCACGCACACAGATCACGGAAATAGTGAGTTTAACTTCTCTGAAGTCCTAGGTAGTGGCTCGGCCGCAGCTATCTCCAACGCGTACCATCCCGGCCCGCGCACGTTCGGTAACAGTGCCAATGTTTGGGCAACGCAAATTGGTTGGGATGCCGTAGGTTTTGAGATGAAAGAATTCTGGCCGGACGTTCATCGCTATCTTGTCCGCCACTACCACCACACAACGTAAATCCTGTTAATGAGTCGCCGTGCCGGGATGCAAGATACGGATGATCTCCCGACCATACTTCTCAGCGATGCGGAGCCCGATGCCCGACACTTCCAGCATTTCGCGTGGCGTGCTGGGTCGTCGGTGTACCAGTCCGCTCAAAGCCCGGTCGGTAAAAATCCTGAAGGCGGGAATTCCGAGCCGCCGCGCCTCGGCCAGCCGCCATGCTCGCAACGCCTCTTCCACTTCCGGGTTGAGTTTCGCCTGTGGCGCAGGCCGAGACCCTTGCGCCGAGCGAGTGCGCACCGGAGCCGCTGGCCGGACAGCCTTTCTCCTGACATTCGCGGCGCCTTCCCACATGTCAACTGATGGCGGAAGGCCCGGTATTGAGGAGCCGCGCCGGAGGGTGTTCGCCCCGGCGCCAGCGCCGCTGGCCCCAACCTTCCGCTTGCGCTTTGGAGTGCTGGAGGGCGGCTCGATATCTTTCATGACCAGGTCCAGGGGCGTCTTCTGGTCCACTTCCCAACCCGCACGTGTCAGTTTAGCCGTCCGATAAGGAATCTGCCGCCCGTCTTTTTCAAAAACCTCGTCGTCCAGGCGCACCACTCCCGCGCGCGCCATACCTCCCAGCAAATTCTCAAATTCATCGCGGCTCATTTCGTGGTGGGGGAACAGTTCGCCGTAGAGCTTGCCGGTGGATTTTGCACCGCCCGCGCGTAACTCTGCCGCCACGCGTATCAGCGCAGCGTGCTCCGCTGCCGTAGCGGTGCGAAAACGTTGAGCATTGCATTTTCCCGGCGCACAATAATCGCAGATTCCGCAAGGCTTCTCGCTGTCTGCAAGGTCCCCAAAATGGCGCACCACGCTGGCCATGCGGCACTGATTGCTTCGCGCGTAGCGGATCATCCCTTCAATCTGCTCGCGCTTGTGCTCGCCCTGCGCAAGATAAGGTGCACGCCAGTCATCGTGGCCGCGGCTGACGTTCTCGGCAAAGTCCACCAGCGCGCCACCGTGGGTCCAGAGCTTTTCCAGGGCCTTGTCAAACACCTCGGGCTCGATGGGCAATTGCCTCTGGAGTTCGCGCTTTTCCTGGGACTGCAGTTGGAGCAGGGCGTAGATTCCGTCCAGAATTTTCACGTCGGGATAATCACGCTCGAAGAAAAAATCGTGTGTGTAGCGGTCGGCGTACGAATGCATCAGGAGCGCGCGGCTGGGCCGGCCATCGCGCCCGGCCCGCCCGATTTCCTGGTAGTAACCCTCGATACTTCCGGGCAATGCGGTATGAATGACGGTGCGGATGTCGGGCTTATCAATCCCCATACCGAAAGCAATCGTCGCCACGATGATTTCCAGCTTGCCCGCCTGGAACTCCGCCTGTACTTGCCTGCGGCGCTCGGCGTCCAACCCGGCGTGGTATGCGGCGGCCGCATGGTGAGCCCCAAGCTCATCGGCCAGGGATTCCGACTGCTTGCGCGTGGGTGTGTAGACAATCGCCGGGCGTCGCAGCGGGTCGGCCAGAAGCTCGCGCGTAAGAGTGGGCCGTTCCGAGGGCGCAACCTCCACAATTTCAATCGCGATATTGGCGCGGCGGAACCCGTGAATGAAGCGCGCCGGACGCACCAGCCCAAGCTGTTCGACGATATCGTCTTGAACGGGCGGTGTGGCGGTGGCGGTGAGGGCGATGACCGGTGCCGGCCGCAGATTAGGCACGTATTGTCCCAGGCGGCGATAATCGGGCCGGAAGTCGTGCCCCCACTGCGAAATGCAGTGCGCCTCATCCACCACGATCAAAGAAACCGGCCGTTTGGCGAGCATTTCCGGAAAACCCGTCACGCGCAGCCGTTCGGGCGCAATGAACAGGAATTGCAGTTTGCCGACCAAATAGTCGCGGCAAGCTTGGCGCGAGTCCATTCGGCGGCGTCCGGAATGAATGCACGCCACCGCCAAACCGCGCGCTTTAAGCTTGGCCACCTGGTCTTCCATCAAAGCAATGAGCGGACTGATGACGAGTGTCGTCCCCCCGCGCGCAATTGCCGGCAATTGGTAGCACAGCGATTTGCCCGACCCAGTGGGCATGACTAATAGCACGTCGCGGCCTTCGATCACGGCCCGGCAAACCGTTTCCTGATTGGCGAGAAAGGTGTTGAAACCGAAGACGCGACGCAAAAGCTCCGAAAGATCAACGGCGGAAGACGGAGAGTTGTTAGCAGCCAGAAACGGTAATTGGGGCGAAGCAATGGCCTTCTGAGTGCCCTCGGGGTGTGCTGCAGAAGGCCTCGGGGCACCCTGGGTACCCAATTTCAATGAGTTCTGTTCAAACCCCTTCAACGACTGCTCCAAAGCTGTATTGCCCACCGGGTTTGGGACGCACGTACCACGTCCATCGGCCGATAGGCGTTGACCTACGGGCAAAGGCGTCATGCGAGAGTCCGTCAATCGACCGACGACATCCTATGGCCCACGGCGAACAGCCGTGGGATCACTCGGCCCAAGCTACCGAATAAGCCCCCCTTAGGGGCGACATCAGACTCCGAGTTGTTGGTAGTTGTGATGTCGCCCCTAACGGGGCTTCGGATATGTCTCTGCAACTCTTTATTCTCCCACGGCTGGCGCCATGGGCTAAATGACGGCGCCCGCTATGCGGGCTTTCACGTCCACGGAAACGCGTTCACAAATGCCCGCACTTCAGCTCGCGCCTTCTGCTTACTGCCTTCCCTCCCCCGCCCTACGGCTGAGTAAGAAAGATGGGCAGTCCCAGCTTGCCCTCGTATTTGGGTAGATAACGTTGCGTATCGTACATATTTGCCACATCCACGTGGCGCGGACCCAGCTTAGGATCGGGGATGGGCTCCATGGCGAAACATCCATGGTTGATTGCCGTCATCTTGCCGTGCTCGCCCTTGGCGATGCAATCCATAGCCATGCTGGCGAAAGTGGTTGCCACGAGCTTATCGACAAAGTCCGGGCTGCCGCTGCGAAGTTCGTAAGTCAGGTCGCTGACCACCGTCTCCTGCCCGCTCGCCTTCTTGATCTCGTCGCTCAAGTCTTCGCCCACATTGGCCTTTTTGCGATGGCCGAAAGCGTCGGCCTCGCCGTACTCGCGAAGCTGGTAGCCTTCCCACTCGGCGCCCTCCGACAGGACGACGATGGAGTAGTTGCTGGGATTCTCTTTCTTATCCTGAAGGAGCAGCTCGATCATGTTTTTTAGGTCGAACTTGTACTCCGGAATGGCGCAGCGGATGCCGGAAACGTATGCCGTGTAAAGCGATGTGTACCCGGCATCGCGCCCGAAAACGCGGAAAACCCCAATGCGCTCGTGCGAGCCCACCGTCGTCCTCTGCCGCTCGATGGCGTCCATGGCGCGCGTAATGGCGGTGGAGAATCCGATGCAGTACTCGGTGTTGCGCACATCGTTGTCCATGGTCTTGGGAATGGCGATCACCTTCACGCCTTCCTTGTCGAGCCGCGCCGCGTAGCTCAGGGTGTCGTCGCCACCGATCGCCACCAGGTAGTCCAGGCCCAGGCTGCCGACGTTCTTCAGCACTTGCGCGGTGATGTCATAAACCTGCGAGGTCACGCCTTTCTTGGTGCTTTCCACCTTGGGAAAACTCCCGCTCGCGCAAACGTAGGGAAGCTTCTTCATTTTCTGCGGATTGGTGCGCGAGGTGTGCAGAAAGGTGCCGCCGGTGCGATCGACGGTACGGGTGTTCTCACGGTCGAGGGGGAGGATGTAGTGCGCGCGGCTGGCCGCGTCGTTCAAATCCACGTGCGTCAACCCTTCCCATCCGCGCCGGATTCCGATAACCTCACAATTAACATCGCTGGCCCGATAAACCACAGTCTTGATGACGGAATTCAGTCCGGGGACGTCGCCGCCGCCGGTAAGAATTCCAATGCGTTTTGCCGCCATGAGTGCTCCTTTAGGTATTTAAGGTTATGCTTCCCCAAGCCTACGAGATTCAGTGCCGGGGAACTTAGAAGTTTACACCGCGCGGGGCTGTTTGGGAACACGAAGCAGTGCGCGGAATGGGTGGCACGTGGTTCCTGTGGCATGGCCATCCTGGCTATCAGATTAGAGGGGCAGGAGAAGCTGTGGACGAATTGTATTGCGCCGGCCAAGACTGGCTGTGGGAGGAAGAACGATCGCGGAAACCGCAACGATGGACTCCGGTAGCCGGCGAGGGTTAAGTTCCAGGCGTGGTAGAATTCGGGAGTAGGCAGGACCCGACCACCAGGGGCGCAAACTGCACGACCACTGCTGGTCACTGGAAGGAACGATATGCGGATTCTCAACAGAGTACGCACCCCCTGGTTACTTCTAGTGTTTGTCCTTGCGACGCCGACGCCTTTACCATTGGCCGGCGGTGACCGTACAAAATCCGGAAAGGCCGACCGCCAGCCGGAGCCTCCTGAAGCAGCCCGCATCATCAATAGCATCATCGCCGGTGAGAAACTTTACGACGCCAAGCTGAGGGAATACACCCCGCGCGTCGAAACCTACGTCGAGTACGACGAGGCGCACACTGACCTGGGAGAAGTTCCGAGGAAAGATGCCTACTTCTTAGGCCGTTTGAAGCTCGCAACCGACGCAAAAGAGGTTTCCTTCATTCAGGACTCAATCCTTGACTGGCTGCGTCGCCGGCCCGAAATGTTCATGAAGCACCTGCATCTAAATGAATTCGCGGTGGAGCCCCTGGTGGTGGATCAAGATGGCTTCGATCGGGACCACTACACCTTCGAACCGGTCCGCCGGGAGTACTTGGGTGACGTCCGCTGCCTGGCCATTGACGTTCGTCCTCGCACGCCATCGGAGGGCAGACCTTTCCAAGGACGGATATGGGTCGAGGATCGTAACTATGCGATCGTTCGATTGAATGGCACCCGCCTTAATCCGCCTCGAGGAGATTTGTACGTCCATTTCGATTGCTGGCGTGAGAATCTCCAACCCGGCGTGTGGCTGCCCGTCTACATCTTCAGCCACGAAGCAGACCTTGGCGAACGGCTTCGTTACCAGGCGGAGACACGGTTTTGGGGCTATAACGCCAAACCCTGGCACCCGCCACAGGACCGTGCGGCGGTGAATGCTACCGAGTCCGCTCACCCTAGGCGCAAACACGCGGCGGAGATGTCGAACGACGAGAGTATGCGGCGGTTGAACATCGCGGCGGATCACAATGTGCTCAAGCGCTTAGAAAGAGCAGGACTCATCGCACCGCCGGGGCCCGTCGATAAGGTGCTGGACACGGTTGTCAACAACCTCATCATTACCAACCATCTCGATAGGCTGCCTCCTGTCCAGTGCCGTGTCCTGTTGACTTCGTCGCTGGAGTCGTTCAGCCTTGCCTATACCATTGTCCTAAGCCGGGGTCTTATCGATGTCCTGCCCGATGAGTCTAGCTTGGCGATGATTCTTGCTCACGAACTCGCTCACATCACCTCTCCCCACAAGCTGAATACGCAATATGCGCTTGCGGACGGAATGGATGTCCCCGACGAGAAACTTCTTGCAAGTATGGATCTGGGCCGCGATCGCCAGGACGAAGCTATTGCCGACGCCAAAGGGATGGAGTTCCTCAAGAATTCGCCGTACAAAGATAATCTTGGGCAAGCCGGTTTGTTTCTGGAGGCGGCTGCTCGCGCCGCCCGGCGTTCTCCCCACCTGTTCGGCCCCCACCTGGGCAATGGCTTGACCGAGGGCGGAAATAAACCCCGCATGGCGGCACTAACCACTGGCGCCCCCACGCTTAGCCCCAAGAACATCGACCAAATCGCCGCGCTGCCCTTGTGTTCACGCATACAGGTGAACGCCTGGGATGGAAGCGTTGCCTTCACAACTCGCAAGTCGGAGCCGGTCGCCGATGCTACGGAGAAGATGCCCTTTCAGGTTACCCCAACCATTCCCTACTTGAAGATCATACAATCCCCATAAATCGCGCCTGGAGTGCGAACTCAGGCTGGCCCAGTCGTACCTTCGTCGATGCGTACAATTTGGCAATCAGCGGGAGGGAAGAAATTCTCGGAGGGGAGCGAATGTGTAGCCTTGCTCGCGGGCGCCGGCGATAATTTCCGGCAAGGCAGAGACGGTGCGGGAACGGTCAATTTCGGCAGCAGGACGGGTTTCCCGCCCATCGTGCAGCAAAATAACCGCGCCGGGCTTCAGCGCTCGTAATGTGGCTCTGGTGATGCCCGGCACATCGTTGCGCCAATCGTACCCGGTGGCGGACCAAAGGACCAGGTGCATGCCCCGCTCGAGCAAAGTCGGGACCAACCCAAACCAGCGAGATCCATACGGAGGCCGGAAAATATTAGGGCGGAAGCCGGAGACCTTTTCGATGATCGCCTGAGTTCGATCAATCTCCTCTGCGATTCGCCGCCGGGACTTGAAGAAGACGTACGGGTGCGAATAGGTGTGATTTCCAATCTCATGCCCCTCGGCCACGATCCGGCGCAGTAAGTCGGGGTGCTTCTCCACGTTCTTCCCGCAGACGAAAAACGCGGCGGGAACTCGGTGCTCGCGTAGGATGTCGAGGACCTGTGGGGTAAATTGCAGCGTCGGCCCGTCATCGAAAGTCAAGCAGATGCGCTTGCCTTCTCGCGGGCCTCGGCTCAGCACCGGACGGAAAAAGGTGGAAGAGGGCGTTGCGCACGCCCACCAGAACCACAGGCCAAACGCCAGCCCCACCGCGGCAATGATGAGCACTGCGGTCAAGACCATATTCGCAGGCATGAAGTTAGAAGCTAGGAGTTAGAAGCAATCGAACAACCTGAGGCCTGCGCGCTTCTGACTTCTAACTTCTAGTGTCCTGTCCCGCGTTAGAGTTGACAATAGCGGAGACCCCCTCACCCGGCGGCACAGGGCCGCCGCCCTCTCCCCCGAGGGGGCGAGGGCAGGAAAATCAACTCTCCCCTCGCCCCTTTGGGGGAGAGGGGCTAGGGGGTGAGGGGGTTCTGGCCAACGTTCCTTTGTCAAATCATACGTGGGACACCACGCTAGCTCCTAACTTCTAGCTTCTGCCTCCTCAAAGAATTCGCAGAAAATTCAGCCCGGACTCCAGCGCCAGCATCGGACTGTTCGTGTAGGCGCTCACCTCATAAGGGCAGCCAATCTTGCACCCCTTGCAAAAGTCCCACAAAGTTGCTTCCTGGGCGATGATTTTCTTCGCCGCTTCCGACGCGAATATTTCCTGGAGAGGCGCCTGCGACTTGTGCAGGGTCACAAATGCACAGGGCAAGTGGATGGAGCCATCAGGCTTCATGGAGATGAGCTTGGAGGGATGCCGGCACGGAAACTTGGGCCCGAATCCGCCCATGCGATAGAAAGCGTAGTAGTGAGTATAAAAGCGGACATTCTTCGGATAGGACATGCGAAGCTCGCGCAGCGCGAATTCCACGGTATCAATGTCTTTTCCGTGCAGCTCCGAGTCCGGCAGTAGTTCCCCGTCGCGCATGACGTTGTGTACCGCCTCCGGGTGCAGAACCAAGTGGCGCTGCTTGCAGAACTCCGCCAGTTCCGGGAGGTCCTCGAGGTTTTCAAGATTCACCGCGGCGTTAATCTGGGTGGTGAAAGGCCGGCGTTTGGTAAGCACATAGTCAAGGTTCTCGACGATCCTCGGCAGGCCGTCTACACCGCGGCGCTTGGCAAACCGCTGCACATTGAGCGAGTCGATGGAGACTTCCAACATATCCAGCCGCGCCACGCCGTCCGCGAATTTCTTGATGAGCAGGCCGTTGGTAGGCATCGACGTCCACATGCCCTTGTCCGCGGCATAGGCGATGTAATCGCAAGTGCTGGGGTTCAGCAGGGGTTCACCGCCGGAAAAACTGAGGGCGAAGATCCCCATGTCGCAGAATTCGTCGATGCGCTTGAAAATGCGATCGCGCGTGGCGCGTGTCTGGAGGTCATTGAACTTGCCCTCTTCGCCAAAGATGCAATACTCGCAAAACATATTGCACATCAGAGTAGTTTCAAACATCACCATGTAAGGCAGCTTGAAGCCTGACCAGAGGTGTTTCGCGGCCGATTTAACGATATGTGAGTATTTCATATTGCGACGGTAATACCTCCGTGTACTCCGTGGTCAAGAACGCTTCAACACAGAGGTCACTGTGAAGCTCCGTGCGCTCTGCGTTGAAGCTTCGGACGCACAGAGACCACACAGAAGGCTGTTTTACTTGCCGCCGTCCGCTATTGCAGTAACGGAGCCCCTCTTACAGGATAGTCCAAGTGGCGCTTACCTGCCCAATTTTCGAGTCGCGGGCGCCTAAGCCCCAACCCCGAATCCCTAATCCCGACTCTTTCAAACCAGCAACTTATACTTTTCCGCCTTGCGGTAAAGGGTGCGCCGGTCAATGCCCAGGATTTCCGAGGTTTTCACCTTGTTGCCGCCGGTCACCTTCAGGACATGCTCCAAATAGCGCCTCTCGACCTCTTCCAAGGGAGGCAGGCCCGTATAGAAATCTTCCACCCGTTTAATCTCCGGGGACTCCGTGCGCACTTTGGCGGGCAGATCCTCGGGCACGACTACCCCCGTGCGATTGAGGGCCACGGCGGATTCGAGCGCGTTTTCGAGCTCACGCACGTTTCCCGGCCAGGAGTAGCTCATCAGCGCGGAGAGCGCCTGGGGGGAGATGCAAAGCGCGTGGTCGCGGTCGCGGCCCATCTTCTTCAGGAAGTGCTCGACCAGCAGCGGAATGTCATCCAGTCGCTCACTCAGCAGCGGAATGTCAATTTCGATAACCCGCAGCCGGTAGTAGAGATCCTGACGGAACTTCCCTTCCTCGACCCATTCCGCCAAGTTGCGATTGCTGGCGGCGATAATGCGCAAATCCACTTTGACGACTTCATTGCTTCCGATGCGCCGTATTTCCTGTTCTTCCAGGGTTCGCAGCACTTTGACTTGGAGTGCCGGGCTCATTTCGCTGACTTCGTCCAGGAAAACCGTTCCACCGCTCGCCTCTTCGAAAATCCCGCGCTTGTTTTCCGTCGCCCCGGTGAAGGAACCACGGACATGCCCGAAAAGTTCCGTCTCAAGCAGCGTTTCCGTGAGCGCACCACAATTCACCGCGTAGAAACGCTGCTCGGCGCGGGGGCCGTTGTAATGGATCGCCTTTGCGACGAGTTCTTTTCCGGTCCCGCTGGCGCCGTAAATCAAGACAGTGGAGCGCGAGTCCGCCACCATGGCAATCTTTTTGTAAATCTCCAGCATTTTGGGAGAGTTGCCGATCAGGCTGGAAAGTTGCACCTGGGTTCCCAATTGCCGCTTCAGGTTGCGATTCTCCCGTAACAGCTTGCGGTTCCCGAGCGCCCGCTGCACCTGCAGTAGCACTTCGTCAATTTTGAACGGTTTGGAAATGTAATCGAAGGCGCCGGCCTTTACCGCTTCGATGGCGGTTTCCATGGAGCCAAAGGCCGTGATCAGGATGACCTCCGACTCCGGCTGAACCACCTTGTAGGCACGCAGCACGTCCAAGCCATTGAGGTTGGGTCCCAAGCGCATGTCGCTGATGATGACGTCGAATGATTCCCGCTGGCCGATCTCCATGGCTTCTTCGGCGCTGCCGGAGGTGTTGACGCGGTAACCCTCTTCGCTCAGAACTTCACGCAGCAACTCGCGCGTGTCCTCATCGTCGTCTACTACGAGAATGTTTACGGGGTTTTCCGTTTCCATAATCACATCTGCTACCCTCGCCCCCTTGGGGGAGAGGGTGGACCGCAACCGGCGCTTTCTCCAGCCGGGGCGGGCCGGGTGAGGGGGTCAAGACCGTGGCGCGGGATTCGAACCTGACCCCGGGGCGTTCATCGGGCCTGCTACTGATCGTAAGCGTGTGCCAATCCGGTTGCTCGACAAGCTTTAAACCCTCACCGTCAAAGAACCTCGCATAGTCACGACGAGGTATCGCCGTACCGCCTCGGTACAATCCTACTATGGCCTGACGCCTAAAATAACGGACGTAGCGCTAGCCACAGACTCGCCACGGTGAGCCTTATGGTACTGACCCCCTCACCCACCGCCTTGCGGTCCCCCCTCTCCCCCAAGGGGGCGAGGGAAGAAGAATTCTTGGTTTTGGCGCTGCATTCATGAGTTTCTCTGCACCAATCGGAAATGCGCCATTGCTTACTCACAACGTCTACCCCTCCGCCGACGGCGTGGAGACGGCGCCCACCGGCACCGGCGCTTCCACTTTCTCGCGGCAATCAAGCGGCAGGCGGATGGTAAACGTGGTTCCGCGATCCGGCGCACTTTCAGCATGAATGGTCCCGGCGTGCTGGCGAACGATCTGGTCGCAGATGGCCAAACCTAATCCCGCGCCTGTGCCGATTTGCTTGGTGGTAAACATGGGATCGAAAATGTGCGCCAGGGTGTCACGCGCCATTCCCGTGCCGGTATCCGCGAGGACCACTTCAACTTCCGGCTGTTCGTGCGGACCGCACGCACGCAGCTCGATGCGAAGCTGCCCACCGTGCGGCATGGCGTCGGTGCTGTTATTAATCAAGTTCAAGAATACCTGGTGCAGGTAACCGGAATCACCGTAAATCTTAGGGCAGTCTTTGGCCAGATTCATCTGGACGCGAACTTTTCTCGTCTCCAGAACGGGCGACGACAGCAGGACGGCGTCTTCCAGCACGTGCCGAAGGTCCACCAATTCCAGCCGCAGGTCGAACTTGCGCGTCCAGGAAAGCAATTGCCGCACCGTGCGAACAATGTTTTCCACTTGCTTTTCGATAACCAGCAAGCGCCGCGCGGTGGATTCGTCGTTACCCTTGCGTCGCGCCAGCAACTGCACGTGCCCGGAAATGGAATTGAGGGGCGTGCCGATTTCGTGCGCGAGGCTGGCAGCAAGCTGTCCTGCTACCGCTAGACGCTCCGAGCGGGCCAGGCTCTTTTGGGTGTCGAACAGTTCCTTATTGATCCCCCGCAGCTCTTCATTGCGGCGCGCCAATTCGGCGGTAGCTTCCTCCACTTTGCGGCCCATCTCAATGCTGAAATTCTCGATGCGCCGCAGCATGCGATTCAGGTGCGCGGCGAGCCATCCAATCTCGTCCCAGCTCTGGAGCCGCGCGCGAACGTTGAGCTGCCCTTTCTCCGCCGACTCCATCACGCGAATCAAGTCTTTCACCGGCCGCCGCACTGCCCGGAGAAAAAAGAAATGAATAACCAGGACTACGACTACAAAGCTCGCCAGCATCAACAGTAGATTTCGCAACACCAGGTCCAACGTAACGGCGTTCAGGCTAGACCGCGAAACGGTGAGAATCAGGCAGCCGATCGGCTCACTTTGCGCGCTGATAGTCGTGCTGATAATCCACGCGCGGCTGTCTTCAGTTTCGATGCTCTCCTGGTCTTCATTCGCGCGTAGGTACTCGTTATATCTTTCCACCTTGGGAATGTTGTCGAGTTCTAGATGCTGCCCATGCGGATTGGTGGTCGCGACAAGGTGATGACCCTGCTCGTGCGAGTAAACATCGGCCTGTATGATGCCCGGCGCGTCGTGCTGCAATTGGCGCAGATCGGGACCAAGAACGTCGGGCCTTGCCAGTGTGTCGGGGGCGGCAATCTGGTGGGCCGTCTGGAGAGCCTGGACAAGAGCCTTGTGGTACAGTTCGCTTTCCACCGGGTCCCGCGTGAGGAAAGTGGCGATGAGAGTCGACAATCCCAGAACCACCATGACGGTGACGGTAAAAATGACGATGATCTTGACCTGCAAACTCAGGCGGTCAAACATTCGATTCACCCCAAACATACTCAAGCTACCATTGGTTATGCCGGAAGGCAAAGGGGGAGCGACATAAAAGTTAAAGCCGACATTCCCCCAAGGTCTGGCGCGGGCATCTTGCCCGCGTGAGATCAGGGTCAGGATGGCCATGCCACTAGCCTTTGCAGGGTTGTGGCGGAGGGACCGCCGAGTTCAACCACACGTCAGTGTGACCCACCTCCGTGCCGGCTCTCACCTTCACCGCTGCGGGCGTCGGAAATGACGTTTTGTCGTCCTCTCTGACAAAACTCGTAACCCCTTTTCCTACGGGTAGGAAATTACGGGCCGGAATTGTAAAATCTTTTCCTACCGGCAGGAAATTGGGCGATTTTCCTGTTGACAACGTATCTTGCCTCTGGGCTAGGCTTAGAGGGTGAGCGGCGCGCC
>JBKQVI010000393.1:0-15803 GCA_052139985.1 Terriglobia bacterium | reverse complement strand
AAGCGCGGAGGGAAGGGTGGAAAACTCGCCGTTTGAGTTTCCCACGCTTCCCTCGGCGCTTCATTTCCACAGCGACCCTCTCCCCTCTCCTCCTCGAGGTATCGAAGGGGGAGCAGCACCCGCGACGGCGGAGGCTCGTGTTTCGGGTACGAGCGCAAGGGGAGAAGCTTTTTCCCCAGGAGGTGAAGTCGTGAACGGCACCAACGACAACCCCGTTGCTCAAAGCCGGAGCCTCTCGGAGGCGGAACGGGAGGCTCTCTTCAAGTGTCTGCACTTGGCGCACATGCGCCGCATCTATCAAGAGGTCGCCGTGCAGGCGGAGAAGGAAGGGTGGTCCTACGCGGACTTTCTCACTCTCTTGTTGGCGGAAGAGGTGGCCGGAAGGAAGCAAACGCGTCTGCAACGCCTGACGCGTAGCGCCCACCTTCCTTTCCTCAAGACTATGGACGAGTTCGATTTCTTGCTCCAGTCCACGCTGCGCCTGGCAGTGCTCGGCTCGTATCTGGGACCCGAGTTGGTCAGCGACGGACACTCCCTCATCCTGCATGGCAAGACCGGGCGCGGGAAAACGCATCTGGCGGTGGCCATCGGCTATCGCGCCATCCAGAACGGCTTCGAGACGCTTTTCACCACGGCCGCGGAATTGATCGAATATCTCTCCAACGCCGGTAAGAAGGGAAGGCTGCAGGAGTCGCTCGCCACCTACACGCACCCCCACGTGTTGGTCATCGACGAGGTCGGCTACTTAACCTACGCGCAGGACGCCGCCAATGTCCTTTTCCATGTGGTGAACGACCGCCACTTGCGCAAGCGGCCCATGATCTTCACCGCCAACAAGCCCTTGAATGAATGGGGGAAGGTGTTGCACGACGAGGATCTGGCCGCCGCCATCCTCGACCGGGTCCTGGAACGAGGCAGGTTCCTCCGCCTCGATGGACCCCCCGGACGTACGCGTCATCTCAAGCTGGAGGAGCCCTTGTCAGACGCCACAGATACGGTTCAGAATATCTGGAAATAACGGCTCAGAATTTCCGGAACCCACAGCCGGCTAGAGCACTGTGCCAATCGGTACACAGTCACGGAGGATCCAGTCGGCTCGGCCAAACATCTGCGAGAATCACGCACTCCACAACACGTAAAGACCGCTGAGGATATCGGTAAGAGGCGGGTGTCTCAGCCACAATAAGGCTTCATCCTTTTCAGACACCAGTAGAGACCCGTTGGCATCGACGATCCGTGGATGACCGCATTCAGTTTGCCAACCGTGCAGACACTCTCTCAATCTGTTGGGCCGTGTCAGTTACTGACGCCAATCCGGAATTCCTGACGCAGGGGAGCCTCCCGCCTGCGTGTGGCAGTACGCGGGCAACTTCCTCTTTTCCAGAAGGATGCACAGGACTCGGCCACCGAGCACGGCCGCGGAACTCCAACTGCTTCCGTTATGGGAGGGAACACAAGCACTTGGGCATGATGTCACAAGTAATGGTCGTGGCCGTTCGCTCCGGTTGTTGTTTGAAGGGGCTGCGGGCAAGAAGGTATCAATATTGTTCGATTGACACGGGCGGTGAAGCTGATATTGAATTCTAGAAAACTAGTGAGAGGAGAACGGATGCATTATCGACCTTTGGGACAATCGGGAATTCAGGCCTCAGTTGTGGGTCTGGGAACATGGGCGATTGGTGGCTGGATGTGGGGAGGCACGGATGAAATAAAGGCTATCAGGGCGATCCACGCTGCTCTCGACGCGGGAATCAACTTGCTGGACACCGCGCCAGCCTACGGCTTGGGCCTTTCCGAGAGCATTGTGGGCAAAGCCATCGCCGGGCGGCGCGATCAGGTGGTACTGGCAACCAAGCTTGGCCTGGTGTGGCACGTGCAAAAGGGTGAGCATTTTTTCGACGAACATGGCAAGCCGGTGCACCGATATCTCGGCCCGGAATCGATTCGCTACGAAATTGAGCAGAGCTTGCGGCGGCTTAACACGGATTACGTCGATCTTTATCAGACCCATTGGCAGGACGGAACAACTCCCATTGAAGAAACCATGCGGACGCTGCTCGACCTAAAACGGGAAGGCAAAATCCGCGCCATTGGGGTATCCAACTGCACGGTCGAGCAACTCGAAGCCTACCGGAAGGTGGGGCCGCTCGACTCCACGCAGGAAAAGTACAGCCTGCTCGATCGCGACCTGGAGAAGGATTACTTGCCTTATACGCGCCGCAATAACATCTCGATGCTGGCCTATTCGCCGCTCGCCAACGGCCTCTTGACCGGCAAGATCGGTCCGGAGCGCAAGTTTCCGCCCGATGATCTCCGTTACAACAATCCGCGTTTTAGTGGGGAGTCGCGACGCAAAGTGCAGGTCTTTCTCGACCAGATTCGGCCTATCGCAACAAACCACCAAACGACACTCGCCCAGATTATCATTGCTTGGACGTTGTCGCAGCCGGCGGTAACGCACGCGCTGGTGGGAGCTCGCGACGGAGAACAGGCGCTCGAAAACGCCCGGGCAGGGCAGATCACACTGCGGGTCGAGGACCTCAACACAATTGATGCCGCGTGGCGCGAAAACTTCGCCCCCGCGAAGGTCTCGCAGGGGGCAGCCGCGGCCCAGCCGTAATCATTCCTTCTGGCCATCGCGAAACGGTGGCTGATGGGCACGTCAGATTTCGTAGCGGTACCTTTACGCCGCCATTTGGTCCGTCGGCTGACAGATAAACTCGCCGCTACAACATCAAACTGTACGGCTACCCGAGGTCCGAACCTTTTGAGGTTTTCCCGAATCTCATAAGGATGGCGGAGTCTGACTCAGCGGCGGGCGGGGTGTTGCTCGAGCCATTTGCATCCTCGGCAGAGGCGCTGCTGGAGGTGTGGGAATCCATCGCGTCCCACCGGGATCTGCCCTCGCTCATTCGCGATCTCACGGAGCGCCTGCCTCGTTTGGTGAACTTCACTTCTCTCTGGCTGGTTTTGCATGAACCGGCGCGCAACAAGATGCGCTTGCACGTCATTGGGACGCCGGAGGGGATGGGTGTCGATGTCATCGAGCGCGAGGTTGAAGACTCGCCGAGCGGTCTGGCGTGGCAAACCCAAAGACCTTTTATTGTCATCGACACGACGAGGGAGGCCCGCTTTCCCGAGGCGGTGGAGCTGCTGCGCCGCGAGGGCGTGCGTTCGTTCTGCATTCTTCCCCTCACCACGGCTCACCGCCGATTGGGAGGAATGGGATTTGGAAGTCCGCGCGTGGAAACTTACCGCGAGACCGATATGGAATTCCTCCGGTATGTGGCAGGGCAGGTCGCGGTGGCCGTCGACAACGCCTTGAGCCAGCAGGATGCTCAGGCCCTGCAACGTCAGCTTGAGCGCGAGCGCGACCGCCTGCGCCTGCTGCTCGAGCTGAACAACAACATCGTCTCCAATCTCAACTTGCGCGAGATGCTGCGCGCGGTCTCCACCAACGTCCAGCGCGTCATGAAGTGCGACTTCACCAGTGTGGCGATCAGGGACACGGGAGACGAACGTACCCTGCGAGCTTACGCCCGCTACTTTTCGCAACCCTATGCGGGGCAGGACGAAGAGATCGTGATCCCTATGGAGGAGACGATCTCCGGCACGGTCATCACGACGGGCGAGGAGCTGCTGCTCGACGAAAAGGACTTCTCGCGGTTCCCTCCCCGCATCAACCCCGTCGTTGCCGCCGGGCTGAAATCGGGCTGCTTCCTACCGCTCGTCAGCCATCAGAAGGTCTTGGGTTCCCTAAATGTGGGCAAGTTGCAGGAGGGCGGCTTCGCCGAGGAAGAAGTGGAATTCCTTCGCCAAGTGGCAAGCCAGGTGGCCATCGGCGTCGAGAATGCCTTGAACTACAGCCGGGTGAATGAAGTCCGGGAGAGGTTGGCGGAAGAGCGTGTTTACCTTAACGAGGAGATTCGCACCGATCACAATTTCGAAGAGATCATCGGGGACAGCCATGCCCTGAAAGAGGCGCTGGGCCAGGTGAAGACTGTCGCCCTGACCGACTCAACAGCTCTCATTCTGGGAGAGACGGGCACAGGCAAGGAGTTGATTGCCCGCGCCATACACAACATCAGCTCGCGGCGCGAGCGTACCTTCGTCAAAGTGAATTGTGCGGCGATTCCACTGGGCTTGCTGGAGAGTGAACTCTTCGGCCACGAGAAGGGCGCCTTCACCGGGGCGATCGCGCGCAAGATCGGGCGCTTCGAACTGGCCGATCAGGGCACGCTGTTTCTGGACGAAGTTGGGGACATCCCGCTCGAGTTGCAACCTAAATTGCTTCGTGTGCTCCAGGAACAGGAATTCGAACGCCTGGGGAGTTCTCGCACCCTGCGCGTTAACGTCCGCCTGGTGGCTGCCACCAGCCGCAATTTGCTGGAGATGGTGGACAAGCGCGAATTCCGCGGCGATCTCTACTACCGCCTGAACGTCTTTCCCATCACCATCCCTCCCTTGCGCGAAAGGGCCGAGGACATTCCCCTTTTGGCCCGCTACTTTGCCGAAAAGTACGCGCGGAGGATGAATAAGCGGATTGAGACTATTCCCGCGGATATCATGCAGCCGCTCATCGGGTACCACTGGCCTGGAAACATCCGCGAGCTACAGAACTTTATAGAGCGCGCGGTTATTCTTTCGCAGACAACCACGCTGCAAGCGCCCCATGGCGAACTGGAGAGGCTGGCGGAAAAAAGTCCAGCCCGAAGTGTACGCAGCCTGGCGGCTACCGACCGCGACCAAATAATCGAAGCTCTTGCCGCAGCGAACTGGGCGCTGGGAGGACCTGGGGGTGCTGCCGAGCGACTTGGGCTGAAGCGTACCACGCTTCTTTACCGGATGCGCCGTCTCGGCATCAGCCGCCCGGCTGACGACAACTCCGCGTCGCGTCAAAACTGACGTCAATCGGCGTTAACCACTCCCTTGATCCGCCGATCACATTTTCTCGTACATCATTTAACCGGCTCACTCTTATTCGCTTATGCGCGCACGATGGTTCCCTCCGGATTGGAATTGCGATTGCCTTGTCCATAAGCGATGGAGAGAATGCTCTGCGGCAAATCAAGGGGCCTCTGCTCAGTTTGACGTTGTGACCTAAGGGAAGCAGGTATACGGCTTGCGGTTCATCGCGGCTGCAGCCTTATCTGTATCAGAGTCGGGAATATACGTTATGTGGATCGTTAAACTAGCGTTACGGCGGCCTTACACATTCGTGGTCGTGGCGTTTCTGCTTTTAATCATCGGTCCCCTCGTCATCTTGCGCACCCCCACGGACATCTTCCCCAACATCAATATCCCGGTGGTCAGCGACGTGTGGACTTACACCGGACTGTCGCCCGAGGACATGGCGAACCGCATCATCTCCGTCCACGAGCGGGCGCTCACGACGACGGTCAACGACATCGAGCACATTGAATCGCAATCGCTGAATGGCGTCGCGGTGGTCAAGATCTTCTTCCAGCCCGGCGCTAATATCAGCACGGCGATTGCGCAAGTCACGGCGATCGCCCAAACGCAACTGCGGCAATTGCCTCCGGGAACGACCCCACCGCTTATCATCAGTTACAGCGCGTCCACGGTGCCCATCCTGCAACTCGCACTTTCCAGCCCCACGCTGTCGGAACAGCAGTTGAATGATTACGGACTAAACTTCGTGCGCACCCAACTCATTACCGTTCCCGGGGCTGGGGTACCCTTCCCTTACGGCGGAAAAGTTCGTCAAATCCAGGTAGATCTCGACACTGCCGCGTTGCAAGCCACGGGACTGTCGCCCCAAGACGTGGTGAATGCCGTCGGTGCGCAGAATCTCATTCTTCCCACGGGCACCGCCAAGATTGGGAACTTTGAATACGACGTGGCGATGAATGGCAGCCCGCAGACGGTCCGCGAACTTAATGATCTGCCCATTAAGTCCCTGGGCGACACCACCATTTACATTCGCGATGTGGCGAACGTACGCGACGGATATCCTCCTCAAACCAACATTGTGCGCGTTGACGGCCAACGCGCATCCCTGCTGACGGTGGAGAAAACCGGTAACTCCTCGACGCTGGATATCGTCTCCGGCATCGAACGCATGCTGCCGCACATCAAGGCGTCGCTTCCGTCGAGCCTTCAGATCACCCCGCTGGCCGACCAGTCCGTATTCGTGCGCGCCTCCATCCAGGGCGTGCTGCGCGAAGCCCTGATCGCTGCCTGTCTTACGGGATTTATGATTCTGGTCTTTTTGGGGAGCTGGCGCAGTACCTTGATCATCGCCGTTTCGATTCCTCTTTCCATCTTGACCTCCATCGTCACGCTGAGCGCGCTCGGTGAGACGATCAACATCATGACGCTCGGCGGCTTGGCGCTTGCGGTCGGCATTCTGGTGGATGACGCCACGGTGGAAATCGAAAACATCAACCGGAATTTCGACGAAGGTAAAGAGATCGAGCATGCCATCCTGGACGGCGCACAGCAAATTGCGGTGCCGGCCTTCGTCTCGACGCTGTGTATCTGCATTGTCTTTGTGCCGATGTTCTTCCTCACGGGAGTAGCGCGCTTTCTTTTCGTTCCCCTAGCCGAGGCCGTGGTGTTTGCGATGCTCGCGTCATATCTGCTCTCGCGCACGCTCGTACCCACCATGGCGAAGTACCTGTTGCGTGGGCATCGCGGGCACGATGAAGCGGCGGCAGGTCCAGGCCATAATCCCTTCACGCGCATGCAACGGGCCTTCGAGGTGGGTTTCGAGCACCTTCGCGGCGCCTACCACGGTTTGCTCGAAACCTGCATCAACCACCAACGGACTTTTGCCGCCGGCTTCCTGGCGTTCTGTGTCTGTTCCTTCGCCCTCCTTCCCTGGATCGGCGAGGACTTCTTTCCTTCGGTGGATAGCGGCCAGTTCCGCTTGCATGTGCGCGCTCCGACGGGCACGCGCATCGAAGAAACCGCCGCGCTGTGCGATCGCATCGAAACCGAAATTCGCGGCCGAATTACGCCTGGTGAGGTTTCGAGTGTGATCGACAACATTGGCCTGCCGGTCAGCGGCATCAATCTCTCTTACAGCAATTCGGCTCCCGTCGGATCCGCGGACGCCGATATCCTTGTGACGCTTTCGGAAAAACACCGTCCCACCGATGAATACGTCCATGATCTTCGCCAGAAGCTGGCGGAGGATTTTCCCGGCACCACCTTCTATTTCCTGCCGGCCGACATGGTGAGCCAGATTCTGAATTTCGGCTTGCCGGCCCCGATTGATGTTCAAGTGGTCGGCAATAACATCACGGCCAACCAGACCCTGGCCAACCAGCTACTGGATCGGCTGAAATTCATTCCGGGGAGCGCCGACCTTCACATCCAGCAGGAATTCAATCAGCCCCGGCTGTATATTGATGTCGATCGCACCAAGGCGCAGGAGATCGGCTTTTCGCAGCGTGACGTGGCCAACGAGCTGCTAGTTTCGCTCAGCGGCAGTTTCCAGACGGCTCCCACGTTCTGGGTGGACCCGAAGAATGGTGTGAGTTATGCCATCGCCACGCAGACACCCCAGTACCGTGTCGATTCTCTGGCGAGCCTGGGGAATATTCCCGTCACGGGCACGGCCCCCAACGTGCCGCCGGAGATCTTTTCGAACCTCGCCTCGTTCAGCCGGAGGTCGGAGATGGCGGTGGTATCCCACTACAATGTGGAGCCCGTCATCGATATTTTCGGTTCGGTGGAGGGGCGCGACCTGGGAGGGGTGGCGCGCGACATCACCCGCATCGTGAACGCCAGCCGCCAGGAGCTGCCGCGTGGTTCGCAGATCATCTTGCGCGGCCAGATTGAGACCATGCGCTCGTCATTCACCGGTCTTTTGGCGGGCTTGGCTTTTGCCATTGTGCTGGTCTATTTTCTGATCGTCATAAACTTTCAGTCCTGGCTTGATCCCTTCATCATTATCACCGCACTGCCTGGGGCGCTTGCCGGCATTATCTGGTTCTTGTTCGTGAGTCATACCACGCTCAGTGTACCGGCGCTCACCGGTTCCATCATGTGCATGGGCGTGGCCACGGCCAATAGCATCCTGGTGGTGAGCTTCTCCAAGGAACGCCTGACTGAGCATGGGGATGTGGCGCGGGCAGCTCTGGAAGCAGGATTTACGCGGTTTCGCCCCGTCATCATGACGGCGCTGGCGATGATCATCGGCATGGTGCCGATGGCCATGGGTCTGGGCGAGGGCGGCGAGCAGAACGCCCCTCTGGGCCGGGCGGTGATCGGCGGCCTGCTTTTCGCCACCGTGGCTACTCTGCTCTTCGTTCCCACCGTGTTCAGTTTGATCCATGGATTTCTGAGTTCCGGTAAGGCAGCGATTCGGCCCCAGGCGCAAGACCGCACGCCAAGCTTTGAATCAGGAGGCAACAATGAACGTTGACGAAGTAGCGGATGGCCAGACTTTGGTAAAAGTTGAAAGCGCGCCCGTTCCTCACAAAACACCTTCGCCACGTCCCAGCCGGCTGAAGGATGTTGTTATCGTGGTGCTTGGTTTCGCGATCGTTTATGCCGTGGTTTCCCGCGGTATCAATTCGCGGGCGCGCGCGACGTCAATAGTAACCGCCGAAACGCAGGATTTGGCAGTACCCGCCGTCTCTGTGATGCAGCCGCAGCGAGGTGAACCGCGCGAAGAGATTGTGCTTCCTGGAAACATCCAGGCCTTCACCGACGCGCCCATTTACGCCCGCACTAACGGCTACCTGAAGCGCTGGTACGTGGACATTGGAGCGCGCGTCAAGGCGGGCGAACTACTCGCCGAAATCGACACCCCGGAAGTGGACCAGCAGCTCGACCAAGCGCTTGCCGAGTTGGCCACGGCGCAAGCGAACTATCAGCTTGCCCAGACCACCGCGGCGCGCTACCAGAGTCTATTGGAGTCGGATTCCGTGGCCAAGCAGGACGTTGATAACGCCGTGAGTGATGCCAAGGCGAAGAAAGCCATGGTTGACTCCGCGCAATCCAACGTGAAGCGCCTGGAGCAGTTGCAATCCTTCGAGAAAATCTACGCGCCTTTCGATGGGGTCATCACCGCGCGCAACACCGACATCGGCCAGCTTATCGATTCGGGCAGCGGCACGCCGGCCAAGGAACTGTTCCATATTGCCGCGATCAATACCCTTCGCGTTTATGTGAGCGTGCCGCAGAGCTATCGGCGCTCCGCCTCGCCCGGCGTCGAGGCTGATCTGACCCTCGCCGAGTTTCCCGGGCGCACGTTCAAGGGCACGTTGGTTCGCAACGCCGACGCCATCAACGCCGCGTCGCGCACGCTCCTTACCGAGGTTGACGTAAACAATCCCACCGGCGAACTCGTGCCCGGAGCTTACGCGGAAGTTCACCTCAAGCTGCCCTCCACGGCGGCAACATTCTTGCTTCCCGCGAACGCTTTCCTGTTCCGCTCGGAAGGTCTGCAAGTCGGCGTGGTGCGCGAAGGTAAGGCGGCGCTCTTGCCGATCGTCCTGGGCAAAGACTTTGGCACCCAGGCTGAAGTGATATCGGGGCTGGAAGGCGACGAACAGGTCATTGTGAATCCGCCGGACTCACTCGTTTCCGGCGAAGCGGTGCGGATCGCGGCTACGACCAAGGGCGGAAGTGCGCGCTGAATTTCTCTGAGCGTTTCCACTGTCAATGAGAGTGTGACATGCCATGCTGAAGATTACGATTGGTGCCTCCATGAATGCCGCGACACTTATCCTCGAGGGACGGCTTGTCGGACCCTGGGTAGATGAGTTGGAACGGAGCTGGTTCACGGTACGTGACAGCTTTCGGAACCAGCAGGTCATGATCGACCTCTGTGAAGTCACCTTCGTCGATGCCGAAGGGAGAAAGCTCCTCACGCGGATGTACGAGCATGGAGCCCGATTCCGAACTTCTGGGTGCATGGCGAAAGCCATCGTGGAGGAGATAATCCTGGAGTGCAGCCGAGCGGTCTGAGGCCGTATTTCTGAGATAACTGGCCTTGGGAAAGGCCTTTGTCACTGGCACAAGCAGGCCAAAACCGCGAACTGCTCAGCGGTCGAAGCGCCCTGAGAGTTTCGGACCGCTTGAGAGCACGGTCGGCCGCTAAGGCTCGAAAAGGGAGCATTGCGTATGAGTCCCATCACACCGGAACGCAATAAGCTCGGATTCATTGGAATCGGCTATATGGGCAGGCCGATGGCGCGGAGGTTGCTTGCATCCGGTTTCAGACTAACCGCTTACAACCGTCGCCGAGACAAGGCGGAAGAGCTTATTCAATTTGGGGGCACCGTCGCGGGAAGTGTTGCGGAACTTTCCTCCGCCTGCGACGTCGTGCTGTCGTGCCTTCCAAACGACGAAGCGGTGCTGAACGTTTATCGAGGGCCAGAGGGAGTCTTCGCCAATGTGCAGCGCGGCTCATTGGTCATCGACATGAGCACGGTATATCCGAAGACCTCGCAGGAACTTGCGAGACTAGGTTCCGAGTGCGGGGTTGAGGTCCTCGACGTAACCATATCGGGAAGCACTCCTGCCGCCGAGCAAGGGGCGCTGGTCCTGTTCGGCGGCGGAGACCGGGGATGTTTCGATGCTGCCGAGCCGGTCTTTCGCGCGATCGCCCGAAAGTACTTCTATCTGGGACCCAGCGGCTCTGGAGCGGCGATGAAGCTTGTGGTGAACACCCTGCTGGGAGTCGGAATGCAGGCGATTGCGGAGGCCGTTGCGTTCGGTGAGAAGACGGGCCTCGATCGCAAGCGTTTGCTCGACGTGCTGTCCCAGACAACCGTCGTCGCTCCGGCGCATGTTGGAAAACTGCAAAGAGCGGTGAATGGCGACTATAGCCCGCAGTTTCCGCTAAGACTTATGAACAAGGATTTCGGGCTGATTCTGAACCTCGCGGCTGAGGTCGGTGCGCAAATGCCCGCGACACAGGCGGCCTTCGAGGTCAATTCGGTACAAGCTGCGGAAGGAAGCGAGCAAGACTTCTCTGTCGTAATTCAGCGAATGGAAGGGCAAACGCATTCGGACGTTGCGGACGAAAAGCAGACTCGAATTGGCGCCCATCAACAGAAGTCCGAGTTCAACGCGAGGTGATTCAGAATGGCAGAAAAGACAGACCAGAATACGACGGCGGGCGCGTCGAAAGCGGTATCCCGGCGGGCCTTCATCAAAGGTGTCATCGCCGGCGGCGCGGCCGTCTCATCCGCAGGTTACTTGTTCCGCCTCTCTACTCTTCACCATCGCACGCCGGTCGCCGGCGCGGTTGGACGGCTCATCACTCTGAACGTCAATGGCCAACAGCGGCGAGTGGATGTGATGAAGCAAGAGACGCTCGCGTGGACGCTACGCTACAAGCTGGGCCTCACTGGCACCAAGCTGGGGTGCGACCGGGCCGAATGCGGCGCTTGCACGGTTCTGATCGACGACGTGCCGCACTATTCCTGCTCGATGCTGACCCACACCGTGCGCAACCGGAAAGTTACGACCATCGAAGGGTTGGCGGCTGCCGATGGAACGCTGCATCCGGTACAGCAGGGCGTCATTGATGAACAAGGATTTCAGTGCGCCTTCTGCATGTCGGGATTCGTCATGGCGGGCGTGGGATTCCTGAAGACCAATCCTAATCCTACCCGGGAGGAACTGGCGCACGGCGTTTCCGGAAACCTTTGCCGTTGTCAGGACTATGACAAAATCCTCACCGCCTTGATGCGTGGCGCCGAGAATTTGAGGAGGACGAACCGTGCGTGAGTATGGACTTCATACCAAGCTGATCGGCAAGGATTACCCGACGCCTGATTTGTACGCGAAGGTGACGGGACAGTCGAAGTATGCCGAGGACTTCCGCGCCGAAGGCATGCTCTTCTGCAAACTTCTGCTGAGCCCGTTGCCGCACGCGCGAGTGAGGCACATCGATGCCCGCGAAGCGCTGGCCATGCCCGGCGTAAGAGCGATTCTTACCGCGGACGATCTTCCCACGCCGGCGGATAGTCTTACTGACAACGGCACGGTCATCAAAGCCAACAAGCGGAGTGAGCGGGGCCTTACCATGGAGCCGCTCTACCAGGGCGAGCCGATTCTTGCCGTGGCCGCGGTGGACGAGGTAGCCGCCGCTGATGCCGTCGAAAGAATTCAGATCGATTTTGAGCGCCTTCCCTTTGTCGTAGATCCGCTCGATACGCTGCGGCCGGGTGGGCCCAATCCCCGGACCGACGGGAACATCTGGGGCCCCGCGCAGGGCGGGCAGCCGCCGGAACTCCTGGAGCTTAAGTGGACTGAGGCGGACTTCGCCGAAGCGAAAGAAGGACGCCTGCCGATGGGGAAGGCGCCCGAGGAATGGACGTTCGGCGACCTCGACGCTGGTTTTCAGCAGGCCGCGCTGACTCTTGATGAGACGTTTGTGACGCCGGATACCAGCCATCAGACGCTCGAGACCCGCAGCACGATGGCTTACTGGCAGAACGGAAAGGTCTATGTTCACACTGGCACTCAGAGCACCGCGCAAACTCTGCCGGCGATTGCAAGATGGTTACACATCGATCCCGACAAGATCGTATTTATCAGCGAATACACGGGAGGCGGATTCGGCAGCAAGGTCACGGCCGGTATATCGCTGATCATCCCCGCCCTCTTGTCGAAGAAAGCAAGCGCTCCCGTGATGATGCGCATCAGCCGCGAGGAGGAGACGTTCATTGGGCGCGCGCGCCCCAGCCTGATGGGCCGGATGAAAATCGGCTTCTCGAAGGAAGGGCGAATCCTGGCCGTGGATATGTTTGCCATATGCGACAACGGTCCCTACGACAAAGGGGGCGATGCCGCCACAGCGGGGCGTATCGTCTCCCTCCTCTACCAGCCGCAATCGATGCGTTGGCGTGGTGTGACGGTGCTGACCAATACGCCGCCCCGCAGTGCGCAGAGCGCTCCGGGAGGCATGCAGGGGATTGCCATCATCGAGCCGATTCTCGCCAAGGCGGCGCGCCGGCTTGGGGTCGATCAGGTGGCGATTCGGCGTATCAACTGTCCTGAAGGCAAGGCGCAGTTTGGACCCGTCGTGCAGGGTAAGCGGCTGCACGTTACAAGCACATTCATCAAAGAGGCGCTCGACCGAGGTGCAGAAAAGTTCCAATGGAGCGAGAGGGTGGCACGCACTCCCAAGCGAAGCGGCACAAAGGTTCGGGGTGTGGGCGTGTCGCTGAGCTGTTATGTGGGCGGCAGTATTGGATTCGACGGGCTTCTGGTCATCAAGCCGGATGGCCGGATCACGTTTCAATCCGGAATCGGCAATCTGGGGACCGAGAACATGATTGACGTTCATCGGGCCGGAGCGGAGGTTTTGGGTGTGCCCTGGGAGAAATGCGACGTTGTCTGGGGCAGTACGGCGAAGAACCTTCCGTGGAGCTGTGTATCGGGCGGAAGCCAGACCACTCACGCGATGACGCGCGCTGCGCACGCCGCGGCCATGGATGCCAGGAAAAAGCTTCAGGAAATTGCCGCCAAGACACTCGGCGGCAAGCCGGAAGATTATGAGGTGGCCAACGAGCGGGTTTTCCGGAAGGGCGGCGCAGGTTTGACTTTGGCCCAAGCGGCCCAACGCGCGATTCAACTGGGCGGCATCTACGACGGCCACGTGGCGCCGCCAGAGGTCAACAAAATGACGAAGGCCTCGGTGGCGGCGCTGGCGGGCCAGGGCTTGGTTGCAGCCGCGAAAGACCAGTATCCGCACGATGGAGCGACCCACTCATTTGTTGCCAGTTTCGCGGAAGTTGAAGTCGATGTGGAAACAGGGAAGTATTACATTGTGGATTTTCTTGCCTACGCAGACGTCGGCACCGTGATCCACCCGCGCGCGCTTGGCGGACAGGTTCTCGGACGTTCTACCCTAGGGATCGGCCATGCTATCGGCCAGAAGTGGGTCTTCGATCCCAGCTATGGCATCATGGTATCCAAACGGTTTCACCACAGCAAGCCGCCCACGATTCTGGATGTTCCGGTGAACATGCAATGGGAAGCTCTGGATATACCCGATCCGGAGACGCCCGTCGGCGCTCGTGGTATCGGTGAACCTCCGGTTGGTGGCGGATGCGCTTCCATTCTGAACGCCCTTTCGGACGCGCTCGGGGACGAGATCTTCCGGCGCGCGCCTGTCAACGCGGACACCATTCTGACGTCGCTCGAATCCGGGCGGCCCATGCAACATCCACTCATGGCGCATATTTAGGCTGGCCGATGCCAGGGAGGAAATCATGGCAGTTATACGAGACGTAATGCCGGCTTTTGAGTTGTATCAACCCAGTTCCAGCGCCGATGCTCAGAAGCTTCTCCAACAGCTCGGGGCGGATGCGTGGGTGATGGCCGGCGGGCTCGATAGCTTCGACTGGCTCAAGGACCGCATCAAGAGACCGAAGGCGGTCGTGGACCTGAGCGGCATCGACGAACTGAAGGGAATTCGCACCACCGATGACGGCATTGAGATCGGCGCCATGACCACTTTGACTGAGGTTGTGCGCAATCCGATCATTCGGGAGAAATACAGCCTGCTCTCAGAGGGCGCCGAATTAGCCGCCTCTCCACAAATCCGTAACCAGGGCACCATCGGGGGCAACGTTTCGCAGGATGCGCGCTGCTGGTATTACCGGGCGGGTTGGCCGTGTTACCGTGCCACTGGGAATATCTGCTACGCCGATACACCGACAGGAAGGAACCGCGAGCACGCCATTCTTCACGCGGAGCGATGCGTCGCGGTGAACCCGTCGGATTCCGCCCCTGCGTTGATTGCCCTAGATGCCAAGTTCGTCATCGCCACCCCGGAAGGTGAACGCGTCGTTGATGCGGAAGATTACTTCATCGGGCCTGAAATCGACATCACGCGGCTGAACATACTCCGCCCCGGTGATTTGCTGACGGCCATTCGCATTCCGTCTACCTGGGCCGGCGCGAAGTTCTATTTTGAAAAAGTACGGGACCGGAACGTCTGGGACTTTGCCTTGTTGAATGTGGCCTCGGCCATGGTGGTATCGGGCGGGAGCATTGAACGAATTCGTTTGGCAGTGAACGGCGCCGCCGCTCGTCCCTTGCGCCTAAAGGCTGTCGAGGATGCCGTTCGGGGTAAGCCCCCGGACGCGGCAACCGGTGAGATGGGGGGCAAACTGGCGGTCGAGGGCGCTGTGCCCTTACAGTTCAACGCCTATAAAATCCCGCTGATGAGGAACCTGGTGAAGCGCGCCATCGGTGGCGTCGAGGAGGCAAAATGGGCATCGTAGATTGGGCCACCAGTCCCTGGGGCCAGCACGTCCCCATTCACATCGCTTGGTTTTTGATCTGGGTTGCAGCAATCGCGGCGCTGTTTTTCTTCGTCGTGCACGCCATCTATGTGAGGTATTTCGCACCAGAAGAGGAGTTCGGGGGCGGGGTTGCGCCTGAACTGGCGTCCCGCGTGCCTGAACGCGTCCCGCGGCACTCCCTCGCCGCGCGGCTGTTTCACTGGGTCATGGCGGCCTCCATGTTCACGCTGTTATTTACAGCGTTCCTGCCGAAACTTGGCGTTCGATTTAACTGGGTAACCTATCATTGGATCGCGGGAACGGTGCTAACCATCTCGATCGCGTTTCATGTGATCCACGCTTCCTTCTGGCTCGACTTCTGGTCGATCTGGCCTGACAGGGCGGATATTGAGGATGCGCTGAGAAGGGTCCGGCGCTTTATGGGACGTCCCGCGCCACCGCCGCGGAGATTCGCGAAATATCCGCTGGAAAACAAGCTGTACCACGGCGCGATCGTCGCCGCCGGTTTATCCGTGATTGTGACGGGCGTGTTCATGATGTTCCGCGTGCGCACGATCT
>JBKQVI010000392.1:0-48502 GCA_052139985.1 Terriglobia bacterium | reverse complement strand
ACTGTTTGCTCATAACCTTATATTACACTCAAGAACTCAGCTGTCAATACTAAACAAGGTGATTTCTAAAAAACTTGGGCCCCCTCCCCTCTGAAGCGAAAATCTATCTCCGACAGGCTCCTAGATCGCCATTATCCTGTTATCCTATAGTTGTGGGACTTTGACGTACTCTTGGCTGCCGCACTTAGAAAGGCGATGACATGGCATCAACCGTAGTAGCTCTGGTAGACGACCTCTTCTTCCTGGCTAAGATTCGGGAAACGGCCAAAGCCCTTGGTGTAACGGTGGTTACGGGTGACTCGCGAAGCGGCATCGATGCCATTGCCAAGACCAAACCCCAAGCCATCATCCTGGACCTCAATTCCCGCGGATTGCCTGCGCTCGATTGGATTCAAGCCCTCAAGGCCGACCCCGCAACCCGTACCATTCGGATTGTGGCGTTCGCATCCCACGTGCAGGAGCAACTTATTTCGTCCGCCCGCGCCGCTGGTTGTGACTCGCTCATGGTGCGTTCGGCCTTCACACAACAACTTCCCCGGCTCCTTCATAGTCTTGCCAACGATCAAGAGGAGTTGGACGCCTCCCAGCCCGGAAACCCATAGCCCGCAGCTTCATCCCATCAATACCAACTTATTTTTCAACCACTTAGACAGAGGCAAGGGACGATGATGTGGCGGATCGCTCCATACCGATCTTTCGCACAAGTAAACCGACCGCCGGCAGAGATTCGTAGGGGCGGTTCGCGAACCGCCCCAACATTCCGGTCGTGCCGCGCAATCGTAGCGGCGAGTTTACTTCGCCATAAGGCGGCGCGAAGCCGCTTCGACTACAAATTGGCCCAGCACCGCGCGTTAGTACCGCTTGACCTATTCTGAATCCCGCCGTAAAGTCATCCCGCCAATAAACTGAATGGCACACTCCCGAGCCGGCTACAGAATCCCGTTGCGACTCTTTAGGGGGCGCCAAGGAGAAGTCATGAAGCGTATTCTGATGCCTTGCACTCGACGAGAAATGCTAGGGAAGGCGGCTAAGTTAGCCGGCGCAGCGCTGATTGCACCCGGCATGATCCAAGGCAAAACCGAAAAAACGGCCGTTGGTTATGCTCCCAAGCTCTCCGTGGAAGGCTACATTTGGATCCAATACTTCGCTTCCCAGAAGGTGACCCTGGCTGAAGGCGAGGAAGAGGCGCTGCGGGAAACGCATCAGGCCGGGTACACTCGGGTGGAGCTCTCCGCGGAGTTTTTCACGCTGGAGGTGCGCAGGCATACACACGAATTGTTGGAGAAATTTCAGTTGAGGCCGGAGAGCGTGTATGCCGGCACCACGCTGCACGAAGCGCCCGCTGCCGAAAGGTCGATCCGGTCGGTCTTGGAGCTGGCAGCGTACCTCAAGCCCCTGGGAACCCGCGTCATCATTACCAACCCCAGCCCCAAGCCGAACCAGGAGCGCAAATCGGACGAAGAACTAAAGATCCAGGCCCATTACATTAACGAATTGGGATCGGCCCTGCGGCGCCACGGTATAAGGTTGCTGCTGCATCACCATACGCCCGAACTCCGCGAACAGGCGCGCGAGTGGTGGTACGAGTTGGAACATACTAACCCCAAGCTGGCCGGTTGCTGCGTTGACGTCCACTGGGCGTACCGCGGCGGCCAGGAAGTGATGCCGTTCCTCCAACGCGTGGGCACGCGGGTGGAGAGCCTTCACCTGCGAAACTCCGAGCATGGAGTGTGGATGGAAGACTTCGGACCAGGAGACGTGGATTACGCGCCGGTGGCCGCATACCTGCACCAGATCAACTATCAGGGCTTTCTGGTTGTGGAATTGGCCTACGAGAAAAACACCGTGATGAACCGCGGGCTGGAGGACGACCTGCGCCGCAGCCGGCTGTATACGGAAAAGATCTTTGGCTTGGCGTCAAGCTAGTCCGATTACTCAATCGACGTGGAACACTTCCTGCATATTCGCCCACCACTCGCCTTCTTTGCGCGTGGGAACCGGCTGCTGCATTGGTTCCATGATGGTCCACCAATCCTGTGTCACCGGGTCGGCAGCCATCTTCGCCATGTCGGCGGCAAAGTCCTCCCCGACATATTCGAAATAGGCAAAGAGCATGTTGTCTTTGAAGAAAATCGTGTAATTGCGCATATTGCAATCATAGATGGTCTTCAAGACCTGGGGCCAAACGCTGGCGTGGTGCTCGACGTACTTCGAGTAAGCTTCCGGTTTCAGTCCTATTAATTGGCCGTAGCGCTTCACTTTTTGGGTTGCCATTACTTGCCTCCGCGGTACACCGTTCCCAGCCATCAGGTGGCAGACGCGACTGCTGCGCGGCTTTGCGCCGACGACTTTACCGCTTGCTCCGTAATCCAATCGGTCCAGATCGAACTTTCGCCACTCGCCCGCAGCGGCGCGCCATCGAGCACGGCCGCCACAAAATTCTGAATGCAAGGAACGTGGAAATTCGCGGAAGGGGCCAAATCCTCGCGGCCACCTGGGAAAACCAAGCCCGGGCCGCTCAGCGGCGTTAGGTCCATCTCCCCGTCCGTGCCGACGATGCGCAGCTCATCGCGCCTGACGTGTGAGTTCCAACGGACATCGACAATGCCGCGCACCTTGTTGGCGTACTCGATCATGACCGTGGCGGAATCCTCCACGGCCAACTCGTGCACCGCATTCGACAATTGCGCCGTCACCCGCTGCGGCTCGCCGAAAAGGAAATTCAGCACATCAATACGGTGAGAACCGACGTCGAAAAGCGGGCCACCACCTGCCAGAGCCGGATCAAGCAGCCACCCGCGATCGGGATCAGAAGCCGAACGCCAATCCTGACACGTAATGTATGCGAGCAACGGTTGGCCAATCGCCCCCTGCTTCAGTAACTCCTTCGCGCGCGCCACCTTGGGATACAGGCGACGATAGTAGGCCACGCCCAACGACTTGCCCGCCGCGCGAGCCACGTTGACCATCTGGCGCGCCTGCGCGCAGTTCATTGCCATGGGCTTCTCGCACAACACGTGCTTCCCTGCCCCCAGCGCTGCCAGCGTCTGCGGCGCGTGGAGAAACACGGGCGACGCCACATAAACGGCGTTCGCGCCGTCGGCCGCGTGTGCCGCACCCAGATGAGTGAAGGCCGGCGCCCCATAGGGCGCGGCCTTCGCCGGGTCGCGCGTGACGATTCCCCAAAGTTGGCTGCGCTTTTCCCCGAGGATCGCCGGAATCACGCGCTTCGTCGTGATATCGCCGATTCCAATCACCAGCCACTTTAACCCCGCCGTCTGTGCCATGAATCTCGATCCTCGAAAAGTCTCAGTCGAGAATGCCAAAGATGCAGTGGGGGCGCACTCCAACGCGCCTAATCCACGTTCCCGCATCGTGTAAAACCACTAAAAGTTCTATCGCCCTACCAGAGTTTGCTGGCCTCTGTCCGCACCAGGGTCTGCGTTGAAACCGTCCAGTCATCCGTACGGAACGGTGGCGCCGGCAGGCCGACTTTGTTATAGAGGCTGCACTTGGGATCGTTTTCCCAAGCGTAGCGCGCGGCCACGGGTTTCGCGACGTGCGGACTCGAAAGCACGACTTCATCGCCTTCAATCTTGCCTTCCGCCGGGAAAAACTGCTGATCTTCCCCCGCGATCACGAACCCCGTGAGCTTGGAGCCGTGAACCGCCAACCCTCCGGCCACATGCGTAAATCGCACACGAAGGGTTCCGCTGTCCACGCTTGAAGACTTGTAGGACGGTCCCATGTACTCGATTTTCCGGCCGTAGGCGATTCCTTCGGCTGCCAAAGCCAGCCGCCGCCCGACTTCCTGCTTGTTCTTGGGATGAATATCAAACGAGTTGCCGATATCGATGGCCACAGCCATTCCGGTCTTCGGCAAGGCTAAGGTTTTTTCCTGGGACTCCCGCAGCGTAGCCCAGGCGTCGGGATTTTTAGCACCGGGACTGAAACTGGCGAGTTGGACGAAGAGAAACGGAAAGTCACCTTCTCCCCAGGAATTGCGCCACTGCTGAATCATCGTCGCGAAAACCTTACGGTACTGGTAGGCAAAATCCGCGTTCGATTCGCCCTGGTACCAAATGGCGCCGGCGATCGCATAAGGCGTTAAGGGAGCCATCATCGCGTTCCACAACCCGGACGCACGCCACGGATGACTGCGGGGATCCTCGGGACCCTTAGGCAGGGTCAATGCAACTTTGCCGTTAGTCTCGGCCTCTTCCGCGGACTTTTCCCATTCACCCAGTTTCTGTTCGTACTGTTCGAGCGCGTGAGGGAAATCGGCGATTCTCTGTTGCCAGGAATCGGCTACAACCTTTAACTCAGGGTCGGCTTGAAAGGTGGCATCGCTCATCCACGTCTCAGCCTCGGTTCCGCCCCAGGAGGAATCAATCAGACCCACAGGAAATTTCATGGTCCGGAACAAGTCCCGGCCGAAGAAGTAGCCCACTGCGGAGAAACTTCCCACCGTCGCCGGGCTTGCCACCACCCATTGGCCCTGCACGTCGGTTTGGGGTTTACCCGCAACCGCTTTTTTTACGATGAACAGCCGCATCATCGGGTAATTAGCCGCAGCCACTTCCTGCTCCTCGTTGTTCACGCCACCGAACACACCGTGGTTCCATACGGCAAACTCCATGTTCGACTGCCCGGAGCAAACCCACACTTCACCTACCAGCACATTGTGGACGGTGATGGTGTTTTTTCCCGCCACGGTCATTTCGAGGGGTCCACCCTTCTTCACCGGCCCCAGTGCGACTTTCCATTGGCCATTGGCGTCGGTAGTAGCCGTCTCCTTTTGCTCGCCCAGGGTCACCGTAACCTGCTCGCCCGCGTCAGCCGTGCCCCAAATCGCTACTTGCCGGCCTTGCTGCAAGACCATGTTGTCACTGATGATGGCGGGCAATTTAACGTCGGCGGCCGCCGTTGCCACGCCCATCAGCACAGCAAGCATGAGCCATTGAAGCCGCGAGCAGAATTTCCCGCCCTGCGCAGCGTCATGCCTCACGTACTGATCCCATCCCGATCCGTTTCTCATGAAGACCACCCTTCGATGAATTGGGCAAACTCCTCTGCCCGATTTGCGAAGCAGATATTAGCACTGCCTCCCCAATGAGGCCAGACATTCTCACAGCGCTTTCTCATAAAGCGCGATCATGTCGGCTTCAGTGCACGGGCGGGGATTCAACTGATGGCAGGCGTCTTCCATGGCCTTCTTGGCAAGCACTGGAATCAGGTCGCGGCTCACCCCCAGAGCGCCGAGCGTTTCTGGAATGCCGACTTCGGGCAAGAGCTTGCGCAAGCTGGCAATAAGGGCGCTGGCGGCTTCCGCAACCGTCCCCTGGGAGCCATCAAGTTCCATGACGACGGCAAGATCGCGCAGGCGTGCTTCGGAAACGGAGCGATTGAACTCCAGCACGTGCGGCAAGAGAACGCCATTGGTCGTGCCGTGATGCAAATGGGTAACACTCGAAAGCGGATGAGCCAGGGAGTGCACGGCGCCCAACCCTTTTTGAAACGCCACCGCCCCCATCATTGCCGCCATCAACATGTTGCTTCGCGCTTCAGAGTCATTTCCGTTGTGGACCGCCCTCGGAAGATTCTGAAAGGCCAGCTTCGCTCCCTGCAGTGCAATGGCATCGCACAAGGGATGATAACCGAGAGCCAGATAAGCCTCTACGTTGTGGGTCAGCGCATCCAGCCCCGTGCCGGCGGTGATCGTCGGCGGCATGCCCACGGTCAACTCCGGATCGGCCAACGCAACGTTCGGCATCAGGTAGGGACTGAAGATCACCGTCTTGCGGGCCGTCGATTTCAGAATAATCACCGCACTCCGCCCCACTTCGCTGCCCGTGCCCGCCGTGGTGGCAATGGCAATCATGGGCGGGACATGGGCGTGGATTCGCGCCGCGCCATCCAATTGATCGTCGTACTGCTCGAGTGGAAATGGATGCGTAGCAACCAGGCGAATGGCTTTCGCGGCGTCCAGTGGGCTGCCGCCGCCCAGGCCGATCACGCCGTCGCAATTCCCCCGGCGGTACACTTCCAACCCGTCCTCGACATTCTTTTCCACAGGGTTGGGGCTTACATCGTCAAAAAGTGAAACCGCCAGGCCCGCCCGCTGCGATTCGGTCACGATCTGTTCCGCCAACCCACACGCAACCACGCCGCGGTCCGTCACCAGTAGCGGCCGGGCAATTCCTAATTGCCGTGCTTCAATGCCCAACTCGCGCACAGCTCCAGGGCCAAAGACAATGTGCGTGGGAAAAGAAAATCGGGAAATCATGTCTTTGTCAGCTCCCTCAAATGATCTCGAAATACCTCTCCAGTTCCCAATCCGTCACCGCCCCCCGGAATTCGCGCACTTCCCATTGCCGAGTTGCGGCGTAGTGTTCGACGAATTCTTCCCCAAAATATTCGTGGGCCACGTCGCTGGCCAGGAACAGTGCGCCCGCTTTTTCCAGGGTTCGCGGCAGCGCCGCCGCCTTGGACGCGTAAGCATTCTGTTTGGGTGCGGGAAGCGCCAACTTCTTGTCGATACCGTATAGCCCCGATGCCAGGCTTGCTGCGAGCGCCAAGTACGGGTTGGAGTCCGCTCCCGGCAACCGGTGTTCAACGCGAGTGGCCTTGGCGCCGGCGGGAATGGCACGCAACGCCGTGGTGCGATTGTCAATTCCCCACGTGACGTTGGTCGGCGCCCAGGTGCCCGGCACCGTCCGTTTGTAGGAATTCACCGTAGGCAGGAACATCACGGCAAACTCGCGCATCAAGGCAAGCTGCCCCGCCATGTATTGCTTCATCAGGTCCGACATTCCCTGCTCGCCTTCGGCGGCGTAGAAGAGATTCTTAGTCCCCTGTGCGTCCGCAAGGCTTTGATGGATGTGCCCACTGCAACCGGGCAGATTGCTATTCCACTTGGCCATGAAAGTGGCGACCAGGGCGTGTTTCTGCGCCAGGATCTTAACCACCGTCTTAAACAGGGCGGCTTGGTCGGCGGCACGCAGCGCGTCGCTGTAACGAATGGCTGTCTCATACACACCGGGGCCGGTCTCGGTGTGGAATCCCTCGATCTCGATTCCCATGGCCTGCAGAGCATCCAAAATCGCGTGGGCAAGGTCGGAGTGCACGGACGCGCGCAGAAAGCTGTAGCCGAACATGCCGGGCGAAAGCGGCACGAGGTCGCGGAAGTGCTTCTGCCGGAGCGACTGCGGGTCTTCGCTGAAGAAAAAGTACTCGTACTCGATGGAGGCGTTCGGGACGTACCCCATCGCTTGAGCGCGTTGGATGACGTTGCGCAATACTTGCCGCGGCGAGACCGCGAGCGGGCTGGCGTCTTTATTGAGGAAATCTACGAGGAAGAAAGCCGTATCCGGTTCCCACGGCAGCACGCGAAAGGTGGACAGGTCGATTCGCGCCACGCCATCGGGGTATCCCGTATGCCAACCCGTCATCCGGACGTTGTCGTAAAGCCTGTCGGAGCTGTCCCACCCGAAGATGACGTCGCAAAATCCTAAGCCTGCGCCGGCGGATGACCAGAACTTCTCGAGCGAGATGTACTTCCCGCGCAGGACGCCGTCCACATCGAATCCGCCCACCTTCACCTTTTCAATATGGTGGGTGGCGAAGAGTTTCTTGATTTCATCAGGGGTCATGTCGGCCTCAGCCAGAAGCAGTAACAAGAGTGGTTAGCGGCTAGTGGTTAGCACTCTGTGGCTATACACCTAGCCACTCACCACTGCCTTCATTACTCCAGAGAGACCCAAACCGATTTGATCTGAGTGTAGGATTCGAGTGCGTGCGGTCCCATCTCCCGGCCGAACCCGCTTTGCTTGTACCCGCCGAACGGTGAACTGCTGTCAAAACAGTTGTACGCGTTGATCCAAACCGAGCCGGCCTTGATTTGCTGCGCCAGCCGATGCGCCGTGCCGATGTCGCGCGTCCACACGGCGGAAACCAATCCGTAGATCGTGGAATTGGCAATTTCCGCGGCCTCTTCCACATCTCGAAACTTCAGCGCCGCAAGAACCGGACCGAAAATCTCTTCCTGCGCGATTTTCATTTGCGGCCGGACATCCGCGAATACCGTGGGCTTCACGTAGAATCCGCGGGCCTTCTCACCCTCCATGTCGCGCTCGCCACCGGCCAGCAAACTCGCGCCTTCCGCGCGCCCGCTATCAATATAGGCGAGAATCCGCTTCATCTGCGCCTCGCTGATTTGTGAACCCATCTCCGATGCAGGGTCGAGCGGGTTCCCCACTTTCATCTGTTTCGCGCGCTCCGCGAGGTTGCCCACAAATTCGTCGTAGATCTTTTCGTGCACCAGCACCCGCGAACCGGCGCTGCACACCTCCCCTTTGTTGGCATAGATTCCCCAGAATGCCGACTTCGCCGCTCGCTCCAAATCGGCATCGGGGAAGACGATATTGGGGGATTTCCCTCCCAGTTCCAACGACAGGCGCTTCAGGTTGCTTTCGCCAGAAGCTTTCAGCAGCGCTCGCGCCGTGCGGATGCTGCCCGTAAACGCCACCTTATCCACGTCCATGTGGCGCCCCAAGGCCTCGCCCGCCGTGGGACCATAGCCGGTCACCACATTCACGACACCATCCGGCACGCCCGCCTGCTGGCAATATTCCGCGAGCTTGAACGTCGTGAGCGGTGTCATCTCGGAAGGCTTGATGACCATCGTGCATCCTGCGGCCAGCGCCGGCGCCACTTTCCACGCCGCCAGCAGCATGGGGTAATTCCACGCCGTGATCATGCCGACCACGCCCACGGGTTCGCGCAGAGTGTAGTTCAAGAAATTCCCATCGACGGGAATGGTTTCACCGTAGATCTTGCGCGCCCAGCCGGCATAGTAATAAAAGATATCGGCGGTGGGAGGGATATCGCCGCGCAGCGCTTCCTGAAAGGTCTTTCCATTGTTGAGCGATTCGACCAGCCCCAATTCCTCCTTGTGCTTCTCGATCAGCTCACCGACGCGCCAAATAATACGCTCGCGGGCCGAAACATCCATCTTGCGCCACACTCCGCTCTCGAAGGCGCGACGGGCAGCCCGGACGGCGCGGTCCACGTCTTCCGCATTCCCGTCGGGCACGGTGGTGAGCTGTTCCCCGGTCGCAGGATTCATCACCGGAATCGATACCGTACTCGATGAGCCGGTCCACTTGCCGTCAATGAATAGCTTGTAGGGCTTGAAATCCTGCTTGATGCGTGCGGCGTCCATAATTTACCTCAGGGTTAAGAAATGGGGGTGCCGGGATCTTCCGCCGCAGCCCAAGTGGGCCTGCGGATTTCATGGGGTCCCGTAAAGCGATGCAACGCGTATAGAACTGCGAGCACTACCGCCATGCTGATGCCTGCCAAAACATTGGGAGGCATGATCATAATCGTACAAATGAAAACTGTCCAGACAAGCGCCAGCACATTGATCAAATTACTGTACCGGCCTAAATGCCAGGGGCCGCGCCTCTCAATCCACTGCCGCTTCCGCCGCCAGCCCAGGTAAACCGGGATGTTATAGGCTAGGTAACAGCCTATGACACTGAGAGAAGTAACCACGGAATACGAGGCGTTGTAAGCCAGGGCGAGGAATGCCACAATGACTGAGAACCAAATGGCGGCGCCGGGAGTCTTATGCCGAGGGTGAGTTTTGCTCCAGAACTTCGCCAGGGGCAAACCCTTGTCCCGCGCCAAGGCGTAGATCACCCGCGATACCGACGTAACGGCGGAGAGTCCGCAGAACCACATCGCTGCCACTACCAACAGCAACAGGCCCTTACCGGCTCTTTGACCTACCGAGATTGTGACGATAGCCAGGACAGCCGGTAGTGAATTCCCTGCCGCGTCCTTGGCATTGAGCACGCCCGAAATATTCGGGATGGCTGAAGTCAATGCAAGGACCAGCAGATAACCGAAAAATCCCGAGACGACAACCGACAGAACAATTCCCCAGGGCGCGCGGCGGCGAGGATCAAGAGTCTCTTCCGCCACGTGCGCCGAAGCGTCATAGCCGGTGTAGGTCCACGCGGCCTGAAGTAATCCCAGCATGAAGAGCCAGCCATAGGGCGCATGTATGGTGCTCGACGAAGTGTGCGATAACAAAAAACTCATCGGTTGCTTAGGGGCAAAAAACCACAGCCCGCCGATCAGGACCAGCACACCAAGAATATGGATAGACACGCTGAGATCGTTCAGTCGCGCCACCCAGCGAATGCCGTAGTGGTTAATGAATCCATGCGACGCAAGGATCAATGCGTATGTGACCAGCAGAACGCGGGTCGAGGCCGTCATCCCAACTATTGGCGCCAGGAACTGGGCGCATCCGTAGTCGATGCCCGCAAGCACGGTCACCAACCCCACAATATTGAGCAGCGCTGTGAACCACGCCCACGTAGGGCCGCCCAATTCCGCCGACCAGTGATACGTGCCGCCGGAAGTGGGCAGTGCGGAGCATAGCTCCGCCATGCTCAAGGCCACGAACAAAGTCCCGACCGAAGCCAGTGGCCACCCCAGGGTCATTTCCAGCGGGCCGCCCATTTGCAACCCGTAGTCAAACAGGGTGACGGCGCCGGTGAGAATGGAAATGATGGAAAAGGAAATGGCAAAATTTGAGAAGCCCCCCATGCTCCGCAGCAATTCCTGAGCATAGCCGAAGCGCGCAAGCTCACGAGCATCATGTTGGGCCTGGATTTCCTGGCTCGTATTGGGCGGCGTCAATTCGTCCCATCCCTTTCCGTGTGATGCTCAATTTCGGTTTGGTGCCTGAGGTGAAGAGGTCTTCCATCTTATTTTCTCGTGCGCGAGAACGTCAAGGCGGAAGTACCACTCAACAGCAGCAAGCCAACCTGCTCGAAACGGCACAACTTCGAGCGGCGCTCCATGACCGCCGATCCATGGCCATAGACGATCCTCCTAAAAAACAGTAGCAACCCCACAAGTTTGCTGGCGGGTGAAACCCTACAGCGCACAGATACGTCTGACTCAAGGTGGGGTGACTGAAGTTAGGAGCGTGGCTTCGAGCACGGGAGTGGCTCTCTCGTATGTGCTTGCAAGGGAATCGCCTTCACGCGTTGACGCAAGGTAAACGCTTCTGCGAAGGCCGACCCCTCATGCGTAGCGCCGTGCCTTCATCCGCACTGCTATTCTAAGTTGAGGAGAGAGAATGACATCCCGGATCGACGGAGCGTGGTCCCGGCAGGCGTATGTGCTACTCCTTTTGTTGCTTTTTCCAGGACTCGTCCTCGCCCAAAATCCGACGGGCGCGGTGAACGGCCAGATTTCGGACCCTTCGGGCGCCGCCGTCGCGGGTGCCAAGGTCGCGGCGGTATCTCCCACCGGGCAAGTCAAAGCGGGCGTGGTCCATCCCGATGGAACGTACGAAATCAATGGTTTGGCCCCAGGAGCTTATTCCATCAGGGCCACCGCCCAGGGCTTCGCGCCATTCGAGCAGCCGAACGTTCGGGTGGCCCCTGGCAAGACAGGCAAGGTCAATATACCGCTTCAAATCGCCCAAGAAGTCGAAAAAGTGCAGGTCACAAGCGAATCAACCAAGGTAGGCGTTAACCCCCAGGAAAACGCCAGCGCTCTGGTGATCAAAGGAGAGGACCTACAGGCGCTCTCCGACGACCCGGATGAGCTGCAATCGGAACTGGAGGCTCTGGCAGGGCCCTCCGCCGGACCCAACGGCGGCCAGATCTACGTCGATGGATTTACCGCCGGCCAACTTCCGCCCAAAGCGGACATCCTGGAAATCCGTATCAATCAGAATCCCTTCTCGGCCGAATATGACAAGCTGGGATATGGACGCATCGAAATCACCACCCGGCCGGGCTCAAGCCAACTCCACGGCCAGGTCATGGGCGATATCAATGAATCGCCGTTCGACACCCGGAACCCTTTTGCCGTATCGGAACCGGCATATCACTGGGATTTTTTCAACGCCGGCGTGGGTGCGCCCATCAGCAAGAAGGCTTCATTTTTCTTCACCATTTTTCGCCGTGGCATCGCCGACAATTCCGTGGTCTCGGCCTCTGTTCTGAACCCCGCCACACTCGCCACAACTTCGCTGAACGAGGCCGTGCCCAGTCCGCGTAGCCTACTTAACCTGAGTCCGCGTTTCGATTTTCAGTTGAGCACAAACAATGTTCTCTCGGTTCGCTATCAGTTTTACGACAACAGTTTCAAAAACAGCGGGATCGGGCAATTCAATCTTGCTTCCCAGGGCCTCAATACGCTCAGCCAGGAACATACGTTGCAGCTTAGCGACACGCAGGTCTTCAGTGCCAAGGCGCTCAACCAATTTCGTTTCCAATACTTGCATGATTACGCTTCGGCGGTGCCTCAAACCATTGCCCCCACTATTTCCGTGCTAGGAGCATTCACCGGGGGAGGAAGCTCTTCCGGAACGACGACCGATACGCAAAATCATTACGAAGTGCAAAACCTGACTTCCTTCTTTATCGGCAAGAACACCCTGGTGGTGGGAGGGCGTCTGCGGGACATCCAGGACACGAACAGTTCCAATCAAAACTTCAATGGGACATTCACATTCCCTTCCCTGCCCGCATACCAAAAGGCTGAGCAAAATCTTCAAGCCTGTGGGAACACCTGCACGACCAGCGGCGCTAACCTGTTTCTCATCGCTACCGGATCCCCCATCGCGAACGTTAACATGCTCGACGTAGGGCTCTTCGCCCAGGATGACTGGAAACTTCGGTCCAATATGACGCTCAGCCTCGGCCTGCGGTGGGAGTCTCAAACGGGCATTTCCGATCACTCCGACTTTGCGCCGCGCTTGGGTTTCGCCTGGGGTCTTAACCCACACAAGAACGCGGGGGCAAAGACCGTTCTGCGCGCCGGATTCGGCATTTTCTATGACCGGTTTTCAGAATCCCTCCTTCTCCAAGCAGATCGCTTGAACGGCGTCACACAGCAGCAGTTTCTGATTTCCTCGCCCGACTTTTTCCCGGACATCCCGAGCTTCAGCACCCTCAGCAGCTTACCCAGTCAGGCCCCGACGCGGTATCAGGTCGATCCCCGATTGCAAGCTCCCTCCATTATGCAGTCGGCGGTGAGCCTTGAGCAGCAGGTTTCACGAAGTGCGACGGTCTCGCTTACCTACCTTAATTCCCACGGAATCCACCAACTGTTAACAAACGATATCAATGCGCCTCTGCCCGGCACCTTCCCCCTGGGAGAGCCGCAACTCGGAACTCGCCCCTATGGCGACGCGGCAGGAAATATTTACGATTATCAATCCGGGGGCCTGTTTAACCAAAACCAACTGATCACGAATTTCAACCTGCGCTTAAATACCAAGCTTTCGCTCGGGGGTTTCTACACGCTGAGCTACGCGGATGCCGACACCAACGGAAACTCTCCCGCCGTAATCATGAACCCATATGACATCAGGCAGGACTACGGGCGCGCGTCATTTGACGTCCGGAACCGCGTAGTTCTGATCGGCAATTGGAACCTCCCGCGGCGGTTCACCCTCAGTCCCTTCCTGGTCGCAAACTCGGGATCGCCTTACAGCGTCACTGTGGCCCAGGACTTATTCGGGACAGGCACGTTCAATGCACGGCCATCATTAGCCCCCGCCGGTGCCATATGTCTCCCCAACGGCCCCATCTATTGTTATCCCCTCGGGATTTTCAACACCCTTCCATCGACGGCCGAATCCATCATTTCTCCGTATGAATACGACAATCCCGGCGCGTTCACCTTGAACCTTCGGCTGAGCAAGACGATCAGCTTCGGGAGGGAAACCCAAAGGCGAACATCATCCGGGGGCGGGGGATATGGCGGGGGTCGTGGAGGTGGGGGGGGTCGCGGCGGCGGCGTAGGCGGCGGGCTCGGGCCCGGCGGGTTGAGCGGAAGTGGCGGCGGGCTCGGCAGCTTCTTCGGCGGAGGGACAAACAGTAGCAAGCGGTTCAACCTCACGCTCAGTGTGAATGCGCGAAATGTCTTAAACGATGTCAACCTCGGCTGTCGAGTCGGTACCACCGGCTCGAACCTGTTTGGCCAGTCGAATTCGCTGGGAGGACTCTTCGGCGGCGCCTGCGGTGGCGGGGGCGGCGGAGCGGGTGGACTCCAGGCCGCGAATCGTCGCATTGACTTTCAGGCAACCTTCACCTTCTAACACGTCGGGGCGAGAATTTTCCGCGGACGCCTCGCCTCTGCGCCGGCCGGAAAGCTCGCGGTTTTCCACGCTCGGAGTTCAACGCCGCATCCCGTGCCATGAGCTTAGGGCGCAACTTGGCACCACCTCACGCCAGGGTTTCGCAAGCCCCCGGATCGCAAGTACATTCCTGAGTCTTTTTTGCATTCGAGCCTTCTTCCCGTCTTGTCTCTAAGTTAGACGATTGTCAAAAACAAGTAACCAGATAAAATAACATCCAATTTGGAAACATTTGCGCCGATGTGGTGCAATGGTGGCTGACCGGCCGGGTCATTTGGCAACTCAGCCAGGACAGGAAATACACGGCGAAGAACAGGCGAAAAAGACTAAAACAATATATAGGACATTATTACCCTCCGCCGCGTTGTGCAGTTGACTTCCCTATATGATTTCGTCAAAGATATAAGCATATGAGTTTCGATTTGGGGATCCACGGCAGCTTGATGGGTAGTGGCGAGCCGTGCCGATTAGTAATCCGGAAGGAAAAGAGCCTTTCCGAAATCTTGCAGTTTTCTCTCGCCGGTCTAGAAATCGGCCAACAAGTGGTCGTCCTGGCAGGCCCGACCTGCCTCAAGGACATTGCGCACGGTCTCAGTGAGACCGGGCTGAAGGCAGACGCCCTGCTTCACAGCGGCCGGCTTGTCCTTCTGACAGCGCCTAACTGTCTAGCCGAGTTGCTCCGTTCCAGCGAACCTCTGCAGCGCAGCCCGCTGCATCGGCATGCTACGGTCATGCGCTGGATCACAGACTGGTCGTGGGCATATGGAAATGGGTGCGATGCGGCAACCATTCGCGATTATCAACGCCGCCTTCATGAATTCATTCGGCCGTTCAACGCCCTTTCCATGTGCAGCGTCCTCTGCGAGAAAGTGCAGAGGGGCGATCTGCTGGCAATGCTTGTAGATCATCGGCGAGTAGCAAAAACCGTCGAAGCGACCCGGCGCGCTGTGGCAGCCCACGCCTAGCCCGCCAGGAGAAACCTTCGGGGGATGTCGACGGGGCCGGACAGCCGGCACCCGGAGGGTAGTTGTCTTCCTGTCTCACCCCGACTTCTCTAAGTTCGCCATCACAGCCTCTCACTCCAACACCTGACACGAACTGAGGAGACTCTTCTTCAGCCCAAAGATATTCAGTCAAGCTGGCACCAGCGACGATAAGGCAAGGTCGCAACGCGATTAGCCTGCTTGCTACCGACCTGCTTGACGCGGGTGAAGATGGAACTGTAGAGGTGAAGGGAGCCAAGGGAGTTTGTGTCACGGCAGGACCGCCCGCAGTGCTCGGCGCGCACTCGGGGGTTGTAAGGGTTTCTGCAAAAACGGAATACTGCAAGACGGGCCAGGCCTTGCGACCCGGCCCAGCCCTGGTGAATGATATTTGATCAAAGATCAGTAGTACGTTCCCGTGAAGTCAACCGCGTTTGCGGGAAGGCCTGTGCAGGAGCTGGGCGTCGAGGCATAGGCGCAGGCAAATCCCAAATAGTTGTTGACCGTGGTGACGCCATTGCTGGTGCTGGTTCCCGAGGTATCGGTGGCCAGCGGCAGAGCCAGAACATTGTAAGTTCCCTGGAACACTTGTAAGCGGTAATTCCCATCCGGGTCGGAAAGCGTGTCGGTTACGACATTGCCGGTGGAACTATCGATCGCTACCACGTGCGCCGCAAAGGCCGCACTGCCGCCCACTTTCACCGTTCCACTAATGGCGCCGGTGATGCCCTGAATCGCGGGATTGGTGTATAGCACCGAACTGCCAATTGCGTCGTCAATCGCCAGCTCGTGTTTGATCCCGCCCGTGCCATTATCGCCGTAGGGAAACATGATCGCATTGGCAAGGCCGCTGTGGTCGAGACCGATCATATGTCCGATCTCGTGGGTTGCCGTGGTCTCGAGATCAAAATAGCTGCCGGGTGGGGCCGTATAGCTGGAGGTGTAGAAATTGACGTTGTTGTTGAACTCGATGTCGGTATCGACGATGCAGACTTCATTGGGACAGGTTCGCGTTTTGGGCGCCGCGGTGCAATCGTAAGCGCCCGCAGCCGCACCGGGTGCCGTGGTGTGGACCTCGGTGATCACGGTCGCCGCAATAATGCCCGTCGCCAAGGATCCCGTGAAGCCAATTGAATTCACACAATCAAGACCGTTGAAGGAAGTATTGGTGTTTGTGCCGCCCTCGGAAAACGCGAGGGTATTGACGTTAGTGGCCTGAACCTGGGCCCCCGACCAGAGGCCGAAAGCCGAATCCAAGACACTTTCCAGGTCACTCTGAGCCGCGAGCGTCGTCCCATCGGAAGCCGTTCCACCGGTATACACAATCGTGTTCGACGGATTCAGACTCCAGGTGAGAGGAAACGCGGTCGACGGCCACTTGACCTTTTGAACGTCGCCGGCGGCGACTGGGTACAACTGGAAGTTGGTGGCAGACACCAGGACCGCGGAGCATATGCCCAACAGTGCTATCCCGCCCAACAGGCTTTTCTGACGCTTCATAATCATCCGCCTTATTCTCACCGGTTTCACCTCACTTGAAGGACTAAACTTCTACCCCGCAGGCTTCCCTCGGATTCCCGATTAACCGCCGAAATCTGGGTATGGACACCGCGCACGTTCAGTTCGTCCCAATTGATCGTCCACATCGCATTGCTCAGGACGGCTTCACCTTCAACCTCCGTCCCGGCAGGGATGACCAAGCTCTTGTTGGGAAACATGTCCGTTCTGGTCTTCGCGTAAACGTGCAGGCGGCCGGTTCCGCGGGACTGGGTCGACTGAATCGCTACGGACATGGCAAGGCCGTGGGGAATTTGAATCCCGGCCTCCATGATGTTGGCCACATATTCGTGAAAGCCGGTAACCGGGAACGTCCCGGCAGGATCCTGGGCGGCGGCCGACTGGCTCTTCATCTCTAACTGCCGGGATAGCGGCAGAATCACCCGCTCCTGATGAGTGGCGGCATCCTGGTACACAGGGTAAGTACCCTGGGTCATTCCTACCACCCGATAGTGTGCACTGCCGGGTACCGGCTCGAGAAAGAGAATGTAGGCCTGCTGAGGTTGAAGAGTGATGTCCCCCGGCACAAACATCCTGCGGTTACCAAGGGTACCGCCTACTTGTTCGACCTCCACAGTTGAGGACGCATTTCCTTTGAACACCCGCGAAACCGCCAGGGTTGTGACTGTCAAGATCAACGTATGGGTAGCGTTCCACTCACTTACCTGGCTCTGCACGTGCGCCTGCACAACATCGCTGGATGCCTGGGTGAGCTGATCGAGCGACATGGGAACCGTCGTGGATGCCCATGTGGCGGATGTGGCAATCATCCAACCGGCTAGTACGGAAATACCTACGCGCATTTTCATTGCTTGCTACCTCTACGGGGTCTGAATTTGGATTGCACCCACAAACGTTTCCAATTCCTTGGTATTGGGGTTCGTCACAATGATGTTTCGAGGTCCGGCGGTGGCCGACGCAGAAACGGTTACCTGAAAGGCGATATTCGTGAGGCCGGCGGAGTTGTTGGAAGTGAGCAGGGGGATCATTTGGCCTACCGTCACATCGCCGCTCATACCACTCACCGCGACCGTGAGCCCGGAAATCGCCGATCCATCGCCGCTGGTTAGTCCCCGGCCCAGCAACCACAGAATCGTGCTCGATCCTTGCGTGAGTGTCACGGGGGCCACGCCCGCACTCGGGCAAGTTAAATGTACAGACGGCGCGAGAGCTCCTGTGCAGGAGCCGATGTCGACAAGCCCCAGCGTTGGGGTCAGGGTGTTCGGGTTAAGGTCAATCCCGGTCACGTCGGAATTTCCCGGCACATTGATTTCATTCGGGCTGGACGTGGAGGGAGTGATCGTCACCGTTATCGAGGCCGATTGAGCGTCATCCGCTTGGCTGATTGCCGTTATGGTCACTGGATTGTTGGCTCCGGGAATTGCACCCGGCGCGTTGTACGTTACGGCTAAACCTGTGCCAGCAATGGTGCCGAAGGTTGAGTTGCCATCGGTGACCGTGTTCACGGTCCACGTGACGGCCGTATTCGCGGTGCCCGTCACCGCAGCCACGAGCGACAAGGTTTTACCCAGAGCTACGCTTGCCGTGCCGGTGGACGGAATGGTAATGGCCACGGCCACCGCGCTTGAAATCGTTACACTGACTGACGCCGACTTGGACGTATCCGCCTGGCTCGTGGCCGTAATACTAAAGGTGGATGGCGACGGCACGGTGGCGGGCGCGGTGTACGTCACGGACAAGCCCGTGCCACTCATCGTCCCGAAGGTCGAGTTGCCGTTCGTCACGCCGTTAACGGTCCACGTCAGAGCGGTATTGTTAGTGTTTGACACCAAGGCCGTAATCGGCAACGTGGCATTTACATCCAAGGATTGAGAGGACAAAGGCGTTGTGAAGGAAACCGCCACAGGGGCTGTGACCGTTACACTCACCGATGCTGACTTGGTGGTATCCGCCACGCTGGTGGCTGTAATGCTGAAAGTAGCCGGCGACGGCACGGCAGCGGGCGCGGTGTACGTCACGGACAAGCCCGAGCCGGCCGGCACGGTTCCGTACGTCGAGTTACCGTTAGTGACACCATTTACGGTCCAGGTTACAGCCGTGTTAGTCGCTCCGGAAACGGACGCTGCAATGGACAAGGCCCCCCCAACGGCTATGTTCGCCGACGCGGGGAGAGGGCTGGTAATGGAAACGGCCACCGTTGGCGTCGGCGTTGGCGTCGCGCTTGTTGCCCCACCACCTGAACCACAACCGGCCATTGCCACCACCAGGATCAGGATGATTCCCAAGAGGCACTCTTCACGGCGCCGGCCACGAATCGCTAACCGGGCTCCTATCAAACTTGAGTATCGCTTCATTTCGTTTGACACCAGTCGCACCTATCCTCATCCAACGGGTCGGGCAGCCAACTTAGGGTTGTTGGCAGTCCCCTTGATCCCAGTTTTCTCTCCGCAGGTCTAGAAGGAGCGGGCGGCGCATGTCCCCATCGTTCGGGAGCCCCGCCGTTAGATGGCCTTCCTCACTATTCCCGAATCCCTCGCCTGAGGTGACGGACGCGGGTTACGGGCCGCACTTGCTCACCGAGGTCCAGTGTACTGCCCGTACGCGAGAATTACATCGACAGTGATAGTGAGTCAACAGTACTTTGGTCCTAATGCGGGAGCAGGTGACTCCGAGCTTATAACGTATTGCCGATATAAATAAGATCTATCCGATTGCATCTCGCTGCGCGTTTGCCGGCTATTGCGTATGCGGATAGAGATAGTTCGAGAGGTTTTTTTTCGTCGGAAATCTAAGCAGCGCCAAGAGCCGGACAAAGATGTCTCGGCATCGAATCAATTCGGGGATGGACCAAAAGAACTGGGTGAAGATGTGGTTGAGCCGGACGATCCCTGGGGGCCTCCCGGTGAAAAGCTGGAACCCAGCGGCGTAGATTGTTGGCCCATACCCGTTGGCCCGGAGGAGGAACTCGGCATGCCAATTTGCATTCCGAAGATTCCCATGTCGAGCCCTATAAACTCCCACTCGTCATAATGATGGTGCTTCTGCCAAACCTTGATGGATTCATGATTGGTGGTGGCCGCTACCCCCGCGATGAAAGCTCCCTGCACTCCGCTCGAGTTCCCGAAGAAGGACGACGTGGGTCCGATTTGACTGGAACCTGCCGTCGACGAACTCATCCCCATGCCGCTGCTACCCGATTGAAATCCCATGGAACTGGAGGTTCCAGTCGGCGAGCTCCCGCCCATGCCGGACGTACCGCTTTGAAATCCGCTGGAGTTGGAGCACCCCGTGGAAGAAGTTCCGAGGGACGACGTCCCAAAGGAAGAACTGCCCATGGAAGAGCTTCCCATTTGCATGGAACTCGTGGAACTGCTCCCCAGCCCGGCGGGATTGCAGTTGTTGCCGCTGAGAGGCTGGTTCTTGGAATCGATTAGCACGCCGGCGGCGTTAACATGGATGAACCGCCACTTGCCTTTGGCGTCCATGGGGTCGCGATACTCCTGCCGCAGGAAGCGTATCCCATTGGTTTGCAGCAGCTCCTTCGTAGTCGAAGGGTAGCGGTTAAACTGCTTATGGAAGAGCGCCACGGCTCGGCCGTACTGCGTTCCACGGAAGATCAACTCCGCCTCACGCTCCCGCCGCCCCTCTTGATAGACGCTCGGCAGCGTCGCCGTCAGGCCAATCAACAGTAGCGTGGCCACGATCATGACGATGATCAGCACCATGCCATCGGCGCCGGTCCGAGGCCGGCGCGCGCTACTGCGGAAACGGCAATTCGATATTTTTCTGAGTTTCGCCATCCTGAACTACCACCATCGTAGGATCGATTTTCACGACCTTGTACTTTCCCCCGATGGGGTCTCCCTCGTGAACTACCACCAGGTCCTCGTTGAAGGTGACCATGGCTTCCTTCTTCCCTCCCGGCAATTCATTGTAGCCCACTGCCTTCAATGGGGGAGGCGGCGGTGGCGGTGGAGCGGGGGGTGGCGCGGGAACAGGGGCGGCGCCGGTGGCCATCGGGCCTCCTAGCGCGGGGGCCCCCCCTACAAATTGAAAGGGATTTCGGTCCTCATCGGGGAGGGGCCGGGAATCCAGCTCCTTCAACGCATCGAAGTGAATGGTGGGGTCGTACTTGGCAAGGTCGTCGGCAGCGTGGGAGGATGCCTTCCCCTCGGGTGCGCGGGGACTCGCAGCATGGGTGAAGACACGGATTTTGCCCGGCTGCATGCCGCGATATTCCGCCACCAGATTAACCACCAGCAGCAGGCATACCACTCCCAGCACTACAATTCCCCATCTACCGAGTCCGGACAGTATTTTCATGGTGTTAGGTAGAGGTCCGCGCTCAGCCGCAGGTCGAGTGCCCCATTGTCCCCTGGACTTATAGCGAAATCGCGGACCAGAATGACGTCCTTCGCAGTTTCCAGGGCATGCGAAAATTTCATCACGCCCGAGTACGGTCCCTGCACATTTATCTCGAACCCCAATTGCTTCAGCGGCCCATTGCGCTCCGGGTCAAGGTGAAACGCCATGCCCATGACCTTGACTTTTGCGGCATCCGCCCCTTCATGAATCAGGTGATCGGTAATCGAATAAGCTTCCCGGCGGGGTGGCAGGCGATTGGACATGAAATCCTCTAACCCCTTCCCGGTTTGTGGCAGGGCCTCTTGAAATCTCTTCAACACCTCGACACGGACTTGTTGGTCCCGTATCGTTTGCCGCAACTCCGCGTGGTGACGTTCCGCCATCGCCACCCTATTCCCCATTGGCCGGTAGATGGCAAAGAAAACCACTAAATCCAAAGCCACCAACCCCAGGCCGGTCGCTTCCACGATTCGATTTACGATTTGGCGTCGACTCTTCCGCACGTGATCACTCTGCTCCCTGGAATCCCGAACGCGAAACGAACGACGGAACACGAAACCCGCAATCCAAGGTAGGGCCCCGAGTTCCGAGTGGTGAATTACGCGTTTCGATCATTTCGCACTGCTCTTACTGCCGACCGCCGGCGCCTGAGCTTTGCCGCTCGTCTTTGCACCCTTGGCTGCCGACGTCCGGCCTCCAACCTCTGGCTTCCGACTCGCGACTCCCGGCGCCTTAGCTTTGCCCCCGGTCTTCCCGCCCTTGGCTGCCGGCGCCCGGCTTCCGGTCTCCGGCTTCTGAGCCGCGGCTTCCGGCGGCTGGTTCGCGGCTTCGTACGCCTCCTCCGCACCCGGCAAATAGCGCGCGGTACACATCACATTGACCTGCTCGCCTTGCGGGCTGTCTTCCTGAAACCCCTGGTTGATGATGGACACATCCTTGAAATCGGGGGAATCCTCAAGGTCGTTAATAAAAGTCTCGACGGCATCCTCACTTCGGGCGTTGATTCCCAACCGGACCATGTAATCGTCGCCTGGTTTCTTGGGAGCCGTTACCCCCAGGCCCGTGAGCTGTGCATCCTCCGGCAGAAGGCCTGCCACCCTCGCGCTCAGTTCTGTAAGCGACATCTTCTTTTGGTCGATCAGCGTGTTAACAAACTTGGCTTGTCCTAACAACTCGCGGTACGACGGGTCTTCAAATTTGCGACGCATGGCCGCTTCCTGCTTGCCAAGCTCCTGCGAGCGCAACTGGACTTCCGTAAGTTGGCTTTGGATTCCCCAATAGTCGCGAGATTCGCGGAAAGACGTACGGATCAGTAGTACCAGGGCGATTGCTCCGATGAGGGTAGCAGGAACGGCCCATGTGAGCGCATACCGGTCTCGCAGACTCGTCGCGGGGGAAAGATTGAGGGTAATTCTCATTGTCTTATTTACTTTACGTTGGCTAACAATCCCGCAAATGCCGTGCCAAAATGGTCAAAAGCCTCGCGTTGCCCCGAGGGTAGTCCGGCAGGTGGGAGGTATGGCGCCGGCAGCGGGCTAAGCTCCCGACCCAAGGCCTTCGCCAGGGCCTCCTCCACTTCTGGTTCCGCCGGTGGACGCGCGCAAAACCAGACATTCTGTACCTGCACGCTCAGGTTATCCTGGCAAGTGGCCAGCACGCGAGCAGCTTCGCGGGCGACTTCATCCAGATTGTTCACCGCGTCACCTGCCAGCGGGCGGGTCCTCCAGTATCGCACCCGATCGGACGTCACCACCACGGCAGTCAACGCCCCAGGACATAGATGCAAGAGGAGCTGTCCGCCGTCGTCTTCCGGCAGCAGGGGCAGCAACGCCACGGTTGCCGGTAACACCAATGTTGGGCCGCCATTGATTCCAGCCATTGCCGCTTCGTACTCGGCCAGCACCAAACCGCGTACGGCCACAGCCAGAATCTCAACCGAGCCGGGCTGCTTGGCCAACACCTGATAACTCAGGCGGGCTTCATCCGGCCCGTAAGGCAGATACTCGCGCATTCGCCAGAGCACCAGGCTTTCGGCTTCAGCATGGTTATCGGGAAGGGTTTCAAATTGCAGCAGCGCCACGCGTGCAGCCACATCCGGAATCAGCAGGCCCGGCGTACTGCCGGAATTTCCCACCTTTTCGCTGACCTCCGCAATAGCGCGGTAGAGAATCGCGGTATCCGTCACGTTGGTCTTGTTGGCGGAAGGAGCCAGCACCCCTTCCGGAAGCCTCTGCACCCCCACGCTTTGTACTTGCCGTTTGGCAGGGTTCAAGCGTGCGGCCGCCACAAAACCGGGTTGCAATTCGAGGGCAAACGTCGGGGTCACAAAGCGGCCCGCGTGCTTTTGCCCGCTCAGTCCGAGACGTTTTTTCCAACTTGCCCAGTTCATGCGGCCCTCGGGATACGGGATACGGGATACGGGACACGGGACACGGAGTCCGGGGTTAGGGATTCGGGGTCAGAAGTTCGGGACACGGGACTCGGGACACGGGATACGATGTCTTGTCCCGGTTTCGCTTTGCGGTGTCTTAGTACCGCGATCAATCGATTAAGCATTTTTTCAATGTCGTTGAGCGGCTTCGAAATCAGAGCCAACTGCTCTGAATCTACAAATTGCAGGTTGCACGAGATAATCAGATGCGTTTCCAGTTCCATCAGTGAACCTCGCGCAACCGTCAAAAACTGGATGTACTCTCCACGCGATCCCCTGCCCCATCCCTCAGCGATATTAGCCGGAATCGAGGTTGTCGCTCTGCGGATCTGCGAGGTCATGCCATACCGTTCCGAATCAGGAAATCCAGCAGTCAGTTTATAGATCTCGGTTGTAAGGGCGACAGACTTCTTCCAAACATCGAGTTCTTTGTAGTCGTGAATCATTGCTCAACCTCGCCGACGGGACACGGGGCACGGGACAAGGGACACGGAAGACGAGTTACGGGATGCACCCCAAGTATTATTTCGCGTCCCCCCGCCACCAAGTCGCAGTCCCATGCCCCGTGTTCCCTTATCCCGTGCCCCGTTCATTCCACAAACGTCACCTTGTTGATCTCCCGCAACGTCGTCACTCCAAGCTGGACTTTTTCGAGGGCCGAATCCCGCAATGATCGCATTCCCTCGTCGTGGGCGGCGCGGCGGATTTCCGAGGAGGGGCGCTTTCCCAGAATGATTTCGCGAATGCTATCCGTAACCGCGAGCAATTCGCCAATCGCGGTGCGGCCGCGGAATCCGGTTTCATTGCACTCCTGGCAGCCCGCCCCCTCGTAATACGTAATGTCCTTCCACTCATCGGGCTTCAGGCCCGACTCCTCGATCAACTCCATAGGCACTTGCGCCGGGCGCTTGCACGCTTCACAGATCGTTCGCACCAGCCTCTGCGCCAGAATGCAATTCAGCGCCGAAACAAAATTGTACGGCTCGACGCCCATATTCAGGAAGCGGCCCAACACGTCAACCACATTGTTCGCGTGCACGGTGGTGAACACCAAATGGCCGGTCAGTGCCGATTGGATAGCGATTTGGGCGGTTTCGTTATCGCGGATTTCACCCACCATGATTTTGTCCGGATCGTGCCGCAAGATCGAGCGCAGTCCGCGCGCGAAAGTAAGTCCTCGCTTTTCGTTCACGGGAATCTGCGTGATACCGCGAAGCTGATACTCCACCGGGTCTTCAATGGTGATGATCTTATCTTCGTCGGACTTGATCTCCGAAAGGGCGGCGTAAAGCGTAGTGGTTTTGCCGCTGCCGGTGGGACCCGTCACCAGCACCATGCCGTAAGGCTCACGGATAAAGCGCCGCAGCCGCCGGATTTCCCGGTCGGCCAATCCCAGCACCTCCAGGCGCAAGGAGTGAAATTTCTCACTCAAGGATTCCTTATCGAGGATACGGAGCACCGCGTCCTCACCGTGAATCGAGGGCATTATGGAGACGCGAAAGTCGATCAGGCGGCCCCGATAGCGCACACGGAAGCGACCATCCTGGGGGACGCGGCGCTCCGCAATATCCAGTTCCGACATCACCTTGATGCGGGTAATCAGGTTGGACTGATACTCCCGCGCCAGCGGGGCCATGGCCTGCTGGAGCACACCGTCGATGCGGTACTTCACCACCACGGAATTGTCGCGGCTCTCAATGTGGATGTCGCTCGATCTCCTCTCCAGCCCCGCGAAAATGATGGAGTCCACCAGCCGGATCATGGGGCTGACGTCGTTGTCCTCGACCAGGTGCTCAAGTGAGAGGCTTTCGCCCGAAGCTTCGTCCTCACGTATCACGTCCAGGCGGAATTCTTCCGTGGCATCGTCCAAAACGCGCTGCGACGGTTCGGTTTTCTTTAGGAAATCGCGAACCTGGGAGGGCGCGGCTACTCGCACCACCAACTTTCGGTCCAGCTTAACTTCCAATTCATCCAGGCGAGTCAGATTCGTGGGGTCCGCAACCACAATCACCAGTTGGTGGTCATTGCCTTCCAGAGGCAGGAACTCATAGTTGAGCATCAATTCGAGCGGGATGGTGCGCAACACTTCGGCATCCGGGCGCGAGTCACGCAGGTCCACAAATTGGAACTGGTAACGCTCCGCCAGCTTCCTTGCCGCCTCGATTTCCTTCACGTCAATGTCGGTCTCTGACAACTACTACCTCCGGTACGGGATACGGGGCACGGGATACGGGACACGGACTAACGGCGTTCTCCAGGATCGCTCCCTGCCCTTTTGGGTAACCCTAACATTCCGCTCTGTGTAAATCCCAACCATGGCCCAACCCCGAAAGTCCGAACCCCCCTACCGCTCGAATCGCAGATATCCGGCTCCGATTCCCGTGTCCCGTGTCCCGAAACCCAAATTCCGTATTCCGAATCCCGTATTCCGAATCCCGAACCCCGTATCCCGTTAGTGAACCATCGCCGCCATGGAAAACAGCGGCAAATAGAATGCGATCAGGACGAAGGCGACTACGACGGCGATGACGGCGATCATGACTGGACCTACCAGTGACAGGCGGGTTTCCAGGTCGATATTCACGTCTTCTTCAAAAAACTCCGCCAGCGCTTCCAGCATGTTCGACATGGCGCCGGTGGTTTCCCCCACTTCCATCATATCAAGGGCGATGGAGGGGAAAAAGCCGCTTACCCGCAAACACGCACTAAGTTCTTTGCCTGCCGCCACTTCCGTCCGCGCCTGGGCAATCGCCTGGGCCAGCCACGGACTGCCAACCGATTCCTTGGCGGTATCCAGGGCGGGAATAATGGGCGTGCCCCCTTGTAACAGCACCGCCAGGGTACGAGCGAATTCCGCCACGGAGAACTTCAGCAGAAGTCCTCCCACCAAGGGCAGCCGGAATTTAAGCCGTTCCCAGGCCAGCATCACCTTCCTGGACCGCGCCGCCGACTTGCCCAACAGAAACACCCCCACGATCCCCAGTAGGATGAGCAGCGAGTAGTGCTTCACTTGCATGGCCAAAGAGATCGTGAAGGTTGTCAGCGCCGGCAATTGCACTTCCATATCGGAATAGAGCTTGGCAAATTGGGGCACGATGAACTCAATCACAAAGGCAATCAGAATGGTCAGGAAAACCAACAGAAATGCAGGGTAAATCAGTGCGGCGATGAATTTCTTGCGAAATCCCCGGGATTGCTTCTGGTAGGCCAGGTATTGGCCCAACACCTTGTCCAAGCTGCCGCTGCGCTCTCCGGCGCGGACGGTGGCACAGTAGATCTTGGGGAAGCTGCCGGTGGACTCAAACGCTTCGGAAAGCAGCGCCCCGGCGCGCACTTTGTCGCGGACCGCCTCAATCGCCAGGCGTAGCGCGTCGCTACGAGTCTGATGCGCCAGCAGCTCAAGCGATTTCTGCAGCGGCAATCCGGATTTGGAAAGGGTCAGAAACTGCTGGTTGAAAATCAAGAAATCGTCGGCGCGGACTTTTCCCGGACGCGACATCCGCGCCTGAAACGTCAAAATGTCTTTGGGGCGTACCGAAAATATCAGAAACCCCTGAGCGCGCAGGCGCTGGCGGAGTTCCTCCTCCGAGCGGGCCTCCTCCGTCTGCGTCATCACGCGCCCGGCATCCGTGCCTAACTTACAGACAAATTCCATGCTGATCCCAAATCTCCATGCCGACCTCAAATCTCAAATTTGAGATTTGAAATTCTCGCAGTCCTACCAACTGCTATAAGGCGTGCCGTCGAGGGAGTTCTCCTCTGAACCGCTATGCACATCCACAATCCCCGAGGTGGCTTGGTCCGGACTGATGGGCACCTCTTCCGTATCCGTCTTCCACGTATCGTTCGAACCCGTAAACGGGTCCACTGGAACCCCGCCGCGCAGGTATCCCGCGGTCACCAAATCATCCAGCGAGGTTGGCGGCTGCTGCTTGTCAATCGTATATTGGTCGATCAGCTTCCGCATCGTGAACAGGTCGTCGCGCAGAACGGCTTCGCGGGCATGAACCACGGCGATGTGATACATGGGCATGGCGAAAGTGGCGAGGATCAGAATCAGGGTGATCACCACCATCAGCTCAATGAGGGTGAAACCCACTGAGGCAGTCCGGAGTCCGGAGTCCGGGGTCCGGGGTCTGAAACCAATATCCCAAGAGCGAAAACCGAAATTCAAAATCCGGCCGGTGGACGCCCTAGTTTCCAATTTCAAGTTACTAGTTTCGCCCCTTCGACTCCGGACCTCGGACTCTGGACCTCGGACTCTCTTTTCACCAATCCCCATATTGTGTTCCATCTAAAGCCGTTCCCTGGCCCTTCGAGTAAACATCGAAAACGTTTTCTCCGCCCCAGCTTTTCGAGTCGGGATCGTCTTGCATTGCCCGCAGACCCCAATCCGCGCTGCCTGTCATGGGGTCTATGGGTATCCTTCGAAGATATTTGTATTTTCCCTTGACGGTGCCTTTCATCGGCACACCGTCAACCAAGGTTTGGAGGTCAGGGGGATAACCCATAGTGTCCACCTTAATGGGAATCCGGCCTTGGTCAGAGTCAAACTTGTAACGATCAATCGCCTCCCGGATCGTGCGCAGATCTTCGTGGAGCCGCGTTTCCCGGGCGCGAATAATCGAATTACGCGCCAGCGGCAAGGCGAGGGTCGTCAACACCAATAGAATCGTGATCGCAGCGATCAGTTCGATCAGCATGAAGCCGCTGTCGGAGAAATGGATGCGCTTTTTTAACATCGCCAGATCCATCGTTGCGTACCGCGGGCATCTTGCCCGTGTCCGGTCATGGCCAAGATGGCCATGACACAACTGCCGGCTTACAGCCTATTGCGGAGGCCGCGGCTCGGGGCTTGGAATCTCAAACTGGCGGCCTCCCTCGATTCCCGCGCCACCCTCAGCCCCACCGCGCGAGCCCACCGGGACCGACGAAGTCGAGGTCCTGGCGGAGTCAGGAAGACGGATGACCCGGGGAGTCAGCATGACGAGCACCTCCTGGTCATTAACCTCTTTGTTCTCCTGGGAGAAGAGGAAACGAATCAAGGGAATGTCGCCCAACCCTGGAATTCCTTCCACCTGATTGGTTAAAGTCCTCTGAATCAATCCGCCCAGGAGGTTCACTTCGCCTTCCTGCAAGCGGAAGTCGTCCTCAATGACGCGCTGGCCGAAGGTAGGCTCAGTGATGCCGCCAACGGTAATGGACGCTCCCAAGGACGAAATCTCGATCTTGGCGTGAACCGCAACCTCTCCCGTCGAAAGCAAGTGCGGAGTCAAATCCAGATTCACGCCAATATCCTGAAATTGAAACTGCGTACTGGCGAGCAAACCAACACTACCAGACGAACTGGTTGTTCCCCCCAAGGAGGGTAGAAAACTGCCGGTGGCGTAAGGTACCCTGCTTCCGATTTTCACCTTGGCGGTCTGGCCGTCGGTAACCCTAATCTCCGGGTTCTGCAAAATATGGGTTTTGTTATCGTTCAAGACCGCCTGGGCCGTCGCGCCGGGAAGGGCAATGGCCCAGTCCGAAATGCCGAGCTGATTGATTTGGACGGACGTGCTTGTGGTACCGGTAGATGAGGTCGAAACGGGCGGGGAGAAGCCTGCCCCCGCCTGGATTCCCGGAGTGACTGAGCTCGAGCTGACCGTCGCCGGCGTCAGGCCCAAAGTGCGAATTCGGTCGCGGTCGGCTTCCACGATGCTGATGTCGATTAAGATTTCCGCTTTGGCGCGATCCAATTCGCGCACGAGCTGCTCCGCCGCCGCCACTTTCGCGGGAGAATCGCGAATAATGATGGCGTTGGCATCAGGATTGTCCATAATCCTCTGCAAACCCAATACCTGCTTGAGCGCTGTGGTGATGGCGGTGCGGTCGGCCGGCGCCAGGGGGTTGGACAGGTAGATCGTCTTCAGAACCTCATCGTCGTAATCCCGCCGATTGTTGGGGTTGTCGGGAATCACCAGAATCGTGTTGGGAGTCACGACCTTCCAAAACGATTTGCTCTGCATGGCCACAAGTTTAAGTGCGTCCTCGATGGTAACGCCGCTGAGGTCTTCGTTGAGGCTACCCGACGGATGGAAGTCCGGCGTGAATACAACATTTAGTCCAGCAAGTTTCCCCAAGGTCTCATAGACTCGCACCGCGTCAGCATTGAGGCGGAAGTGGGCAAGAGGATCTTTAGGAAGCGGTCGCAACTTTACGGCGGCGGGCTGATTTTCCTCTTCGCGCGCCTTCAGAGCGTTCTGGATTGCCTCGGTATGTTCCTTTTTTGCCATTGACTGCTTGGCCAGAACGACTTCGAGCTCCTGAGCCGCAGCCCGATCGGCCGGATCGATTCCTGCGGCCTTTTGCAATTCCCCCGCCGCTTCATCCAGCCGGCCCTCTTTTACCATTCGGCGGCCCCGGTCGAGATGGATCAGACTGGCTTGTGTACGAGCGTTGGTCTCATGAAGGATATACAACGGATTGGCAGGATCAGAGTTTCTAGCCTTCTGGTAGTCCACCAAGGCCGTATCCCAATCTTTATGCTCCTCGGCCTTACGCCCCTCCCGGTAGGCAACGCTGCTGGAGCCCGCACCGCAGCTAAGGTAAGAGGCGAACAGTGCCAACACTCCTGTTATCCGGATTCCTTTATTGAGCATCCGTATCTCCCGTGGCACGAATCAAAACCCAAATTGGGGATTATCGGCCGTCACGAAATTTGCCTAAAAGTCAAACCCGGTCAGCGACGAGTTGAGCAGATTCATGCCAAGGTCTGTCAGAAACGGACTGCCCGACGCACCCACCTCGCGAAGAGCTGGTGTTTTGGCCCACGCGAATAAGGGAAACTGCAAGGCCCCTTTCTTGGATGCAGCCGTGCTGCCGGAGTCTGTCTGGGCAGAAAGGAAGTTTCCTGCGTGCTGTCCCGGGAGTACCTTTACGGCCAGAACCAATACGGGATCAACACTGGTTGCCCGATACTGATCCGCAAACGTCTCCCCTTGCTTAACCACGTAAACATCGGCCCCATCGGCCACAATAGCCTGGAATTCGCCGTCCTGCGTTTCAACGTAGCCAAGCGTTTGGAAAACAAATGTGGCAGGGGTGTCTTGCGCGTTGATCCGGCGCACTTCCTGCGCGTGCTTAGCGGGGCGAACTGGCGCATCTAACGCATGGCCATCCTGGTGAGGACTTGCCTGGGGCAGGATGCCCGTGCCGGTCCGCGCGGCACGGCCCGCTTGGCCATGACTGCGGATTCTGGGGACCAGCGACGACATGTCAGCCGATGGACTAGTGGGCGCACCCGCAGGCATTTCGCTTAGCCCATCGGACCCGAACCGTCGAAAATTCTCACTCGGGAAAGGGGACAGCCCCTGCTCCACGGACGCCGAAAGCAAACCCGGGAACGACGGCGACGCTGACGGAGGTGCCGTGGCCAACGCCGGTGGCTCTTCCACCGCTTCCACCGCTTCCACCGCGTCCTCCGAGACGCTCACGGCGCGGAAGCGGTCCGCGAAACGGTCGCCTTTCCGAACAACGTACACTTCGTCGTCCTGCGCGACAATTGCGGCAAGTTCACCATCGGCTTGCTCCACGAACCCGAGGGGCTTGATCAAGGAGCCATGCACAGGCGCTGCCGGTTCAAGAGAATCGTGTGGCCCAGTGGTTTCGGCCACGGTAGGGGTGGGAGTCTGGGGGACGAGGCAAACAGTATCGCCGTCCGCTAGAACCGAGTCAACCTCTCCATCCGCTTTCCGGATGTAACCTAAAGAATCTACAACCGGATTGACGGCTTGGGACGGCACGATTCGGTCTGTCCCCGCCGCTCCTGGCGGCGCGGTCGGCGAAGTGCGGGCAGTTAGCGCCGGCGTTACCGAAAGCAGGGAAACATTTTGAAAGTTCGCGAGCGCGTTGCCATGCTGCCTAACCGCCAAAACCCCCGGCTGGCTAGGAGCGTCGGCAGTCAGCGCGGGCGAAGGGTGCTGCACCGCGATCGCCGCCAAGTCAACGGATTTTGTACCGCTCAGTTCGGGCATGGGTGATTGGGCGAACGACTCATCCACGGCTTCGACGGCGTCGGGCGAAACTCTGGTCACTCGATACCGTCCCGCAATGAGGTCACGAATATGAACGACCTGAATTTGGTTTTCTTGCAGGATAATTGCGTCGACCTGTCCGTCGGCCTGTTCCACATATCCAAGCGACTTGAAGGTCGTAGGAGGGGGTGGCGCGGGAGAAAGCTCCACGACCGCAGGCTCGCTCGTGGCGGTGAGTTCAGGCAAGTTCACTGTCGCGCGCTCGGACTCAAGACGCGCCGGCTGCTCGGCGAGCTTATCCCTCATTGGACGGATGTGCTCTACGGGATGCTGCCGCATAGGCGCACAGACTTGCGGGGCCAACGCGCGTTGGACCCAAGTCGGACGCAGAGACCTGCCGGGAAGGGTGGTTCCAGATGCCGATAAATCGTTCCACAAGAGCACGGGGGAAAAGGGCCGAAGTTTGAGCAGCGAGTACAGGGATATACCTACGGCAATACCCAACACGAAACCAACGAGTTCCTTGATGATCTTCACCGGCAACCTGATGCCCAATTTATTGTGCCACTCACAGACCGTGCTACGACTCGAATATCATAACAGGCGTCACACAAAAAGCAATCTACGAAAGCAAAGGCGGCGCGGTACGCCACGTCAAAGCACCCTGCCCGGAACGCCCGAAATAGCAACATAAAATCACATCCGGTGACCATCCCCACCGGAGTCTAGCCGCGTCGTGGCCCGCCTACTCGCCAAACTGCAAACACCGCAACCCAAATTTCAAAGGCCGCACTTTGGATGCTGATGATAAGATAGCCGAGATTCTTTAACGGGAGATGAAGCTTCTATGGCCAAAGTATTGCGATGTCGAGATTTGGGGATGAACTGTCCTACAGAAGTGCGCGCCGAGACTGAAGAAGAGCTGTTGAAGCTTGCTGCCGAGCACGCAGAGAAAGATCACGGCATTTCCGCCGCCATGATCCCACCTTCCATTCTGGCGATGGTGAAGTCCGCTATCAAGGATGAGTAAGCCCGCGAACAATGACACAGGGCGAGGCACCGCACGAATCTAGCGGCGTTCGCGCTCGTGACCATGTTCCTCGACTCGCGCATGGCCCTCGCGAGCCGCACGCCGTTCAGTCTCACTGCGAGCAATCCGCTGATGCTTCTCCTCGCCGCGTGGTCCGCTCCAACGCTGGAAACCGTGGTAGGGGTGCACGTAGGAACCCCGATTGGCCCACGTCCGCCCCCAGTGCCCGCCGGCGATGAACAATTCGTGTCGGTCCCAGAAAAAGTGAGACGAGCCCCATCCCCACGGGGCAAACGCGAAGCCAAGCGTCACACCAAATCCAAAGCCGATGGCGCCACCGATGAAGAACCCAGGCCGAGGCGGGAAAAATACGATGCCGGGATCATAAACAGGAACGCAGACAAAGGCCGCATTCACCGGCATGATGGTAATGTAGGGACCGCCGGCAACTACCACCTGCCCGTTGGTTCGCAGGTAGCCAAAATCCCTGGCCTTTTTCCGCATCCGTTGCACCGCGTCCATCACGTCCTGCTGCTGCGCCAGGAAGGCGTTGCCCAACTCGGATGTCCAATTCATATCCGATGCCATCATCTCCAGCACCGAGGGGAACGGTAGCAGCGCTTGCACGCTGGGATCCCACGGGAGGTGGTCTTCGGTGATGGCTCTGGCCAAATCGTCCCCGCGCAGATAGTGGTGCTCGTCGGCCCATTTGGCGGCATCGGGAATCTGATCGGGGTACGTAGCCCCAGCGAGGATTTGCGCGAGCAGTGGATCGGGATACAGCGCGATCCGGGTTACCAGTTTGTCGAGTTCATCAGGCGGGTACGACGGGGGAGCTTGAGCCGTGATGAGCCCAGGAGTTCCTCCAGTGATTAGCGTGAACAGAAACGTCACGAGAATGGATTTCCGCAGTCGCAATGAACGCCGCACGTTCCCTCCTCCCCAGGATCATGGATACTTAGCCATTCCCCAGGAATCCCCGGTGTAGCCGGAACTTTCGTTCAATTTGACTCCCAACTGCGAAAATACACCCGACCGCCTCTAAATGCAATCGGCCCTGCGGCGCCAGCCAGTTGAGTACCTCAGACAAATTGCCCCCCCGGGATGAATCCCCTTGGCGCGCGGGTTGACTCACGGTAGAATCTGGAACCAATTGCTGCCTTGGAATGGAACCTCATGAATACTTGGCTTTTACCAGCTTTATGGCCGGGAGTAAATCCGCTGCCTGACATCTGGCGAACTTTCGTGCAAACCGCACACCACGACGGACTTCTAAACATCACCATCGCCATTCTGGGGACCTCGGCGGTGTTGGCCCTGTTTTCGTGTCGCCAGCGAGTGCATGTTCGCGCGGCGCTGGTGATGTACGCCCTGGCGCTTTTCTTCATCGCTCTTTCCGCCATTCCGGCATGGCTCGACTTCACGACCTCGGCCAAAGCCCTTCATGCCGCCGGACTCCTCTTGGTGGGCTGTGCTTCCGTCAAGCTTGCCAGCATCATCCTTTTCGATGTGGTCTTATGCATCACTCCTCTTTCCCCGCCCCAGGTACTACGCGATGTCATCGTCGCCGGCGGATACACCGCGGTAGCCCTGTGGCTGCTCTCGCGCTTCGGAGTGACGCTTTCCAGCATCGTGGCGACGTCCGCCGTCATGACCGGAGTCATCGTGTTTTCGCTGCAAGACAGTCTCTCGAACATCTTGGGCGGGCTAGTCCTGCAAATTGACGAGAGCTTCTCGGTCGGCGACTGGGTCAAGATCGAGCAGACCGCGGGTAGGGTGAAAGAGATTACCTGGCGTCACGTCGCTATCGAGACCCGGAATTGGGATACCGTGATTATCCCCAACAGTGTCCTGATCAAATCGCAGGTGTTAATCCAGGGGCAGCGAGCCGGCGAGCCTATTCAGGAGCGCCGGTGGGTCTATTTCAATGTGGATTTTCGTGTGCCCCCCACGGAGGTCATCCGTGTAGTGGCCGATGCCCTGGTTACCCAGCCCGTCGTTGGCTCTGCCGCGGAGCCTCCACCCAACGTCGTCTTGATGGATTTCAAAGAGAGTTACTGTTCGTATGCGGCCCGGTACTGGCTGACCGACCTGGCCAAGGATGACCCCACGGACTCGCTGGTGCGCAGCCGCATTTACTTCGCGCTCCAGCGCGCCGGCATCCCGCTTTCCGTACCCGCTCTCACCGCTTTTGTCGAGGAACACGACCAGCAGCGCGCCAAGCTTCACCACGAGCGCGAGGTCTCGCAGCGGCTGAGCGCCCTGGACCTTGCCCAGGTGGAACTCTTCCGCGAGATGAACGATGAGGAGCGGCACAAGCTTGCCGAGCGCCTGAGCTTCGCCCCCTTCATGAACGGGGAATTGATGACGCGGCAAGGCGCCGAGGCCCACTGGCTTTACATCATCATCAAAGGGTCGGGCGAAGTGCTTGTCTCGACTGAAGCCGGTGTGCACAAGTCCGTCGCCATTCTGCACGCCGGTGACTTCTTCGGCGAAATGTCACTGCTCACCGGCGAACCTCGCAGCGCGTCGCTGAAGGCGCTGGAGGATTCCGAATGCTATCGGTTAGACCGCAAAGCGTTTGAGGACATCTTGCACGGGCGCCCGGAGATCGCGCATTACCTCTCGCAATTGCTGGCGCGGCGGAAAGTGGAAATCGAAGCCGTGCGGCACGACCTGGATGCCGAGGCCCGCGCCGCCATGCTGAAGGGCCAACAGCAAAGCATTTTCGATAAAATCCACAAACTCTTTGGACTCACTCCCGCCCCCGTCAAGACCGATGAGCAGTAGGCAGTAAGCAGTAGGTTGTAAGCGACTTTTGCTAGTATTTAGTGATACGAAAGTGCAATCAAAGAGACATTTACTTGAGGGACCTCAAAGAGGTCCACTGTCATTAGCCGTGGGTGAAACCCACGGAAACGATGCCCCCGGACGAATTGCCAACCGCGAAGGGGTTGAATGTCGTTTGCCGCCGAGCGGGGAGAAAAGGCGTTCGACCCCTTCGGGGACGGGAATCTTATTTGTTTGCGGATCCCGACCCGTGGGTTTCACCCACGGTAATGATATTGTTCCCCTCCGGGGAACTGGGTAGCGGCGGTCGGCCACCCCGAGTGACTTCTCCATAGTTTCCCTAAGTATTTCTTTCGGGGGGTACGGATTGCCCTATTTCTCGACTCGAAACTTTCTCCAATTTGTGTAAGTCTTTCGTTTCTCCTGGTCAAAATGCAGCATAGCTTCGATAATTTTCTCGCGGGTTACTATTTGCGTTCTGAAGGTCGTCTGTCTCATCGCCTTCCCCCGTTCCGGAACTCACAGCATCATTTTACGACACTACTCGCGCCGCAGGCAGTTAAGAACTGTCACTTGCAGCGGTCGCACAGACCGCCCGCTTCCACGCGCACGGTCTTGATTTGGAATTGCCGCTCGCGCTCGATCTGGCCCTTCAACTTCTCGAACAGCGAACTTTCAAACTCCTGGATACGGCCGCACTTCACGCAGGCCAAGTGAATGTGGTCGCGCGTCGTTTTCGCTTCATAGTAATGCTTCCCACCCTCGAGATGCATCAGGTCGAGCTCATCCACCAGTCCGTACTTCTTCAGCATACCCAGGGTTCGATAGACAGTAACCTTATTGATGGTGGGGTCCTGGTCTTGGGCGCGTTGCCAGAGCGCGATGGCGTCCAGGTGGCCGTCGGCTCCTTGAATAATCTGGACCAACAGGCGACGCTGATGCGTCATCCGCACCCCGCGCGAAACCAACTCCTGCTCAAGAGGCCGACGTATAACGTGCCCCGCTTCGTCCATACTTACCTCACCGCCTTGGCATCCCATCCCGCACTCTCTAGTGTGGCCATGCGGGTACGGCCTGTCAACGAGTTTCCCCGTTTGGTACTGTCCTAACTTGAGCGTAACGCCGCCATCTTGGCGGCTCCTGTGCCGGCTGGAAGCCGGCGCTACGGCTCAAATTAGGACAGCACCCCCCGTTTGGTGGTGCCCCAACTTGAAACGTAGTGCCGCCCTTTAGGACGGCATGTGCCGGGCTCAAGCCCGGCGCTACCCCCTCGATTGGGACACTCTCCCCGCTCCGAACGCACAACGCATGAAGTGAAGTGGCCGCATGTAAAAAGCCGGTGTACACTGATCGTACCGAAATCATGTCGGAGTTTCCGTGTATGATTTTCCTATACCGAACGCATTAGATTGGTGAACCCTTAACCCAGGAGAAAACTCATGATCCGGCTTTGGATCGCGATTCGCTCCGTTGTTTATGCCGCACTCTTCCTGGCGGCATGGGGATCTGTGGCGTTGTTGTGCCGCGCTCTGGACAAGTACCTTCCGCTGCGGATTCCTGGCTGGCTGATTGCTCCGGGAGTTGCGCTTTTCCTGGCGGGGGCTGCCCTGGCGCTTACAACGATAGGTTTTTTCATTTTCGAAGGCCGCGGCACGCCGGCGGTGTTTGACCCCCCGAAAAGGTTCGTTCCTCACGGTCCTTACCGGCTTGTCCGGAATCCCATGTACATCGGCGGGGTCTCGATGCTTCTCGGTTGGGGCCTTTACCTCACCTCCATCTCGATGGCATTGTATGCATTGGTTGCATTCCTATTGATTCACACCTTTGTCATTTTCGCAGAGGAGCCAGGCTTGCGGAGGAGATTCGGGCAGGAGTACGAAGGCTACTGCCACGCCGTGCCGCGCTGGATTCCGCGCTTTACGCACCGACAGCACGCCCCTTGATGGGCGCTCGATCTGTGCCGAGTCTCCGGCAGGAACCACGGTCTGACGGGTAGCATCCAATCTGTATCACCGGCCAGGAGAAAGGAGCGAACATGCGTATCGTTATCGCGTCGATTGAAGGCGAATACCGTCGATATCAGCAGATGGCGGAGGCGAGCTTTCGCCAGCTATCAGACGACCAGCTCGTGCAATTCGCCGGCGCTAGCGGGAACTCAGTGGCCACCATCGCGTGGTACATCAGTGGGAACCTCAGGTCGCGCTTCACCGAGTTTCTCGATACCGACGGCGAAAAGCCGTGGCGAGACCGCGACACAGAGTTTCTTGCCCGGCACGTGACGCATGACGAACTCTTCGCCTTTTGGGGGGAAGGGTGGAAAGCGTTATCAAACGCCTTGGGCCCGCTCACGGACGACGATCTGACGCGCACCGTGAGGATCCGCAACCAACCTCTCTCCGTCGTGGAGGCCCTCCATCGCTCGCTCGCACACACGAGCAGTCATGTCGGTCAGATCGTTTTCCTCGCCAAGGCGTTACGCGGCGCGGATTGGCAATACCTGACCATCCCCCCAGGAAAATCATCGGAATTCAACAAGAACCCCATCCTTGGACGCCCTCCCGGGACATCCTAGCCGGGCGATCCGTCCCGCCTTGCTGCCAGTTGCAACTGACCAAGAAGGGCCCTATGCTCGTGAACGTGAATAAAAGGTAGGAGCCCGTATGACAGTGTTTATCGGAATCGACCTTGCGTGGCGGGGCGACAAGAATCATAGCGGCGGTGCCGTGTTGTATGGAGACCAGCGCGGCGTGAAGGTCTCGGAGGTTTCATCAAGTATAGGAACATTGCTCGGTGTTAAGACATTCATTTGTAAGTCGGATCCCCCGCTGATTATGAACTCAAGGTTGCACTCTTTCTTGGGAATTCCCCTGGATAGTTTGAAAGGATGCTCTCTCAAACATTACGAAGACAAGCTGGACGCAGTCTTCTGCGCGTATTTGGCGGCGTACTTTTGGGCTTGGGGTTACGAACGAAACGAGATGATCGGCAATCTTGAAACCGGATATATAATCAATCCAAGACGAACAAAGAAGCACTAACGAGCGCGTGAACTCGGACTCATCAAAGAGAAGATCTCATGGACGCGGCGAAAATCCGTGCGTGGTGGTCGCACTGCCAAGGGCTGGATGGCCGGTTAGCGGATGCGACACCAGCAAAGGTGTTGGAGCATACCGGCTGGGCGCGATCCGTAGGAGGGACCGGGCCGTACCTGGGTCTATACGCTCGCTGCGGTGCGGGTCGTGACGCGGTGGACCAAGCGGTAGCAAACCTCGAGATTCACGAACTACCCTCCGCACGCGGCTGCACCTATGTGCTGCCGAAATCCGCTTTCGCACTCGGGCTCAAGCTGGGCCAAGGCGCTCCCGAGGCCGACATGAAGGTCGCCCGTAAGCTCGGGGTAACGGATGCTGAAGTCGCTAAGCTGTGCAAGACCGTGATCCAGGCTTTAAAGAAAGGTCCGCTTGACCCGGAAGAGTTGCGCACAGCCACGGGTGGAGCGTCGCGCAGCCTCGGCGAGGATGGCAAGAAGAAAGGACTTACCACCACGCTCCCGCTCGCGCTCGGGCAGCTACAAGCCGACGGAGAAATCCGCCGAGTTTCCACCAACGGTCGGCTGGATCAACAGCGCTACCGGTACACCCTGTGGCGACCCAACCCGCTTGCCACCTTCAAGCTTTCCGCCGATGAGGCTTACACGCAATTGGCGCGGTTCTATTTCGATTGGATCGGACCCGCGACCGCCGCAGAATTCCAGGCCTTTGCCGGGCTGGGCGTCAAAGCTGCCAAAGCCGCGATGGACCCAATAAAGCTCCGGCCACTCGAAGCAGGCGACGAACACCTCATGCCGCCGGGTCGGCTGGAAGAGTTTCAGGCCTTCAAGACACCGAAAGACCCGCACTATACGCTAGTGAGCAGCCTGGACGGAATCCTGTTGCTGCGACGCAATGTAAAGAGCCTGCTCGCAGCCGACGACCTGAAGAAAGCGGCCTTCGACGAAAAGGCCAGAAAGGTGGAGATGGGTGGCCTCATGGATTTGCCGAGCCACGCCATTCTCGACCGTGGGCGGCTGGTGGGACTGTGGGAGTACGATCCCGAAAGTCAATCGATTGTCTGGACATCGTTCGTTGGTTCCAATTCGGACCTCGAAAAAGCCGTTCGCCAAACTGAGGAGTTCGTTCGTGTGGATTTGGGAGACGCCCGCTCCTTCAGCCTCGACAGCCCCAAAAGCCGCGCTCCCCGCATCCAGGCCTTGAGAGAATCGGGACATTGAGTGGGGGCCGCGCGACGTAAAAGTTAAAGGCGGAAGTGCCACGGGCATCTTGCCGGTGTAAATTCTTGGCCAGGATGGCCATGCCACGAAAAGTAGCGTGGGCGTCCCGCTCCCGCTAGCAAGGCGCGGGCAGGATGCCCACGCCCCATCGGGCGAGACGCTCACGCAACAAGTCTTGCCATAGTTTGCCCCGCACCGCGCGTCATTCGTCCCAGGCCTTAACCAAGCAGATCTTCGAGTACTACCTGCGGGATCAACTTTTCCACCGCAGCCAAATCCGCCACCTTGGTTCCTTCCATGGAAACAGTCGCGGCACTTGCTGCCACGGCCATGCGAAAAGCTTGGCGGAAAGGCAGGCCCTCGACGGCGGCGTAAGCCATGACCGCCACCATCGTATCGCCCGCCCCCACACTGCTCCGCACCTCGACGGCGGGCGGCGAGGCAAACAGAGCATCCTTCCCTGCCACGCCCACCGCGCCCTCCGCTCCCAGTGAGATCAGTACTTGCTCGCTACCCATCATGAGCAGGGCACGAGCGGCTTCAAGCAATTTCGCCCGGGTTCGCAACTTTTGCTTAAGGAGAGTTTCCACTTCGGCACGGTTGGGTTTAACCAGGAACGGGCCGGCCGCAAGTCCACGTTCTAACCCTAGCCCGGCAGTGTCCAAGAAACACTTGGCGCCACGCGCCTTGGCAGCGCTAATCAATTCCGCAAAAATCTGCGGCGGCGCGTCCGGCGGCAGGCTTCCGGAAAAAACCATGACCTCGCATCGCGGAGCATACGCGTCGATCTTCCGCCGCAACTCCTCCGCGTGCTCTTCCGTGATGCGAAAGCCCGGCTCATTCAGCTCGGTCTCCGTTCCCTTTTCGGGATCATGGATCTTTAGGTTGACGCGCGTCTCACCGGGGACGGTAACGAAGTCCGCCGGAATTCCCTCCACCCTAAGGGCGTCCAGGATAAAGCGGCCATTGCTTCCTGCTGCGAACCCCAGCGCGCAAACCGTCGAGCCCAACCGCTTAAGAGCTTTCGCAACGTTAATTCCCTTCCCCCCAGCGTCCAGGCGTGCAACTTCACCACGGTTGGTTTTTCCAACTTCAAAATCACGAACGATCACGCTCTTGTCAATCGCCGGGTTCAGAGTGACAGTTGCAATCATGTTCAGTCGCTCGAAAGCTGCTAAGGCAGCACACGAAGGCCCTTTGGACTATAACATTTTTGGGACACCGCTCAACTCCATGGGGCGACGGGTAGGGTCCTAATCTCGATCGTAGCGCCGGGCTTGAGCCCGGCATATGCCGCCCTAAAAGGCCGCGCTACGTGCAGATTAGGACACTACCGCGCGATCCTGGCGCCGCGTGCCACGAATCCGGTATGAGATAATCAAGGCGCCAGGGCGAGACCGTGACTCAAACAGTCGACGTATCCAGGAGGCGCGAATGACGAAGCCGCGAAAACGCAGGTGGAAGTGGCCGCAGGTGGAATGGAGAGAGCTGTTGCATACTGTGCGGACGACGGTCGCCGCGGTGGTTTCCCTGCTGGTTGCGCGCCTCTTTAGGCTGCCGGAGGCTTATTGGGCCGCCATCACCACCATGATCGTGATGCAGTCCACCCTGGGGGCGGCGTTGAACATCTCCAAACAACGCCTGGCAGGGACAGCGCTGGGCGCCTCGCTGGGAGCCTTGTTCGCAACCTTCATAGGAAGAAGCGTTTCCATGTACGGAGTCGGCATCTGTTTATGCGGAGCGATTTGCGCGTTGCTCCGCATGGATCGGAGCGCCTTTCGCTATGCCGGAATCACCCTGACCATTGTCCTGCTGATCGCGCACCCCCAACCGGCATGGGTTATCGCCATCCACCGCTTCATCGAAATCTCGCTCGGAATTGCCACCGGATTGCTCTTGACTGCCGTCTGGCCCGAGGTGCCACAGACCGCAAGTTGACTTTGCGCGGAGCCTGGAACGCCATGCGCCAGCCTGTAGCGTGGGCATCCTGCCCGCGCCTTTCCGGCGGGAGCGGGACGCCCACACTACTTCTCGTGGCATGGCCATCTTAGCGATGTTTCCCCACGGGCAGGATGCCCGTGCCACGACTCGGGATTTCGGCTGTCGCCTTCATGTCGCGAACACTCCGCTCGACTGCAGGTGCCGTCCCAATATTTAAGCGAGGCGCCGGGCTTGAGCGCAGCACGTGCTGGCCTCAAGCTCGGCGCTACATCCCCAATTTGTGCAGTATCCGACCGCGCTTGACATTGTGTCCTGCTCAATGTTAACTCTACGATGTAAACAATTATTCATCGCAGCCTCAAGGAGGCCCCATGACCAAGACCCTTGGACTTTTGTGGAGAGCCACGCTTACCGCCGGAGTAATCGCCGTTATGACGGGCCTCACTGCACAGCAGATGAGGGCGGCCACGGTATACGTCGGTAGCTGCGTCGCAAACGTGACCACGTACTCGACGATCCAAGCAGCCGTCAACAATCTCAAGGCAACGACCATCAGGGTTTGTCCGGGAAACTACCCCGAGCAAGTCATCATCACCAGGAACCTAACTTTAACGGGGATTGCTTCCGGGACCGCTGATAACCCTACGGTGGTGATCCCCTCGGGTGGTTTCGTGGCTAACACCACGGCCCTCACCAACGGTAGTGCCATTGCCGCGCAGATTCTGGCCGAAAGTCCCGCCACGGACGTTACCATCAGCTATCTCGCCGTGGATGGCACGGGCAGCAACTTGAATAGTGGCTGCAGTGAACCTCCACTGATAGGAATCTACTACCAGGGCGCTTCCGGAACGGTCAACCATGTCGCCGCCCGAAACCAGGCTCAAAACGCCGAGAACTTTGGCTGCGCGTCATCGGCGGCTCTTGGCATATTCGTCGAGAGTGGTAATTCGGAGAATTCGACGGTCACCATCAAAAACAGCACCGTCCTCGGGTACCAGAAAAATGGGATCACCGCCAACGAGACCGGGACGACGGTCACCATTAATGGCAACTCGGTGGTTGGAGCAGGACCCATTAACGCCGCCCAGAACAGCATTCAAGTCGCCTTCGGAGCTACGGGAATCATAGAAAACAACACCTTGGCAGACGACGACTTCAACGGCGACATCTCAGAGGGCTTCGGTGCAGGCATTCTAATCTATGGTTCCGGTGACATGAGGATCGCCGGTAATTCGGTAGCCAATACTCAGACGGGGATAGTCACCGTAACGGACGGCAGCCTTACCGCCGACGGCAACACAATCTTGAACAACCTGGTGACGAATACCCACGTCGGCGACGGGATCGACCTTTGCAGCAACAACAACACCGTCACCGGAAACACCGTATTTAGCAGCGATGACGCGGGAATTCACTTGGACAGTAGCTGCGGCTCGACAGGGAGCAACAGCCGCCTCAACAGGAATACCGTGAACGACGCGTGCGCGGGAATCCTGCTGGGAGGATCCGGCAACACCGTGGGGATGAACACATTCGCGAACGTGGCCAACACAACTCTAACCGGCGACGTCTGCACCGCCCCGAGCGTGTCCAGTGCAAGCGTGACCAACAAGGCGTTGGTGAGAAACCAGGTAACCTCACGCCGGCACAGTTATTACCCTGTGCGGCCTTGATGGCTCAGAGTCCTAATTTGACCGTAGTGCCGGCTAAACGGGCTGCGGAAAAACACTGGGTATGCAATGTAGCGGCGACTTCACGTCGCCATGACACCAGTTATTGCAACGTGCGAATGGCGGGGTAAACCCGCCGCCACACGTTTTGGTTAGTTTTGCCCGTCACCTCATCTCTAGCGAATGGCCTCCCGGTGAGATGGAAGTCTGCTACACTCGTCCCTGCAAGGGCACTTCAACCTAAACAATACTTAAGGGCAGTTTCACGCCATGCGACTGAAATCATTGCTGGGGCTTCTTTTGATGTGTTGTGCGAACGGTTCGGCGCAAACCGCGCTGCACCATCATCACACACAAGAATCGGAGGCCAAGTTCCGCGAGTTGCCCCCGCCTCCGCCGATGACCGGAATTGGTGATGCTAACCTGAAGATCACGACGAACTCCGAGCAAGCCCAGGCCTATTTCAATCAAGGACTTCGTCTCCTGCATTGTTTTTGGGATTTTGAAGCCTACCGCGCCTTCAAGGAAGCTGCCCGCCTGGACCCGTCCGCCGCAATGGCTTACTGGGGCGAGTACGAGGCTCTGAAAATGAGCGGGCGACACGGAAGCGTCCAGGAGGAAAAGAATGCCGCGTTGGCCAAGGCGAAGTCGCTCGCTGACCGTGCCTCGGACCACGAACGGTTGTACATTCGCGGGGCGGAGCGCGAGGAAGACTCGGACGATTCGAAGGACTCAGCTAGCTACCGTGAGTTGATGGAAACCCTGATCGATCGCTATCCGGACGATTTGGATGCCCAGGCCTTTCTGGCGCTGGAAGAGATGGGCGGCTACAAAACCAACGGGCGTCCGAACGACGGAGAACTCTATTCGCAAGCCTCGCTGCGCAACCTGCTGACGGCGCACCCTGACAACGCCGCCGCCAACCACTACTGGATTCACGCTATGGAAGGGAGTTCGCGGCCGGAAGAGGCTCTGCGGAGCGCTGAGGTGCTTGGCCGCCTGGCCCCGAATTCCGGTCACATGGTGCACATGCCGGGCCATATCTTCTGGCGAGTGGGGGATTACGAGCGGGCACGACAATCCTTCGTGGCATCCGTGCGCGTGGACGAAGCTTACATGATGTCTCAGCAGATACGTCCCGAGGAGGATTGGAATTATGCCCACAACCTCGCCTATCTCGTTGCGGCCTGCGCGGAGGCCGGCCGATATAACGAGGGGTTGCAGTGGGCCGCGAAGCTGCGCGGGATGCCCGCTCCGACGGGGATGAGCTCCGCACGGTTCGCGGTTTGGGCCGGAGGCAGCGTGGCCCGCGTGCACATCCGATTCAGCGATTGGAAGGCTGTGGAGGGTGAAGCCATCGAATTCGGCACCGGCACGAACGCCGCCAGTCCCGCAGCCAAGGACTACGCCGAGGGCCTCAAGCTCTATGCCCAAGGGATGGCCGCCGTTGACCGCAACGATGCTGAGACGGCGTCAAAGCAGTCGGAAGCTCTCGACGCCATGCTGTGGCGGCTGGAAGCGTCTAAGCCGAAAGAGGAGGATAAGGATGATGAGGGCCAAGATGCGGACAAAGACAAGACGCAGGAGCCGGACGAGGACGGTCTCCCCGCGGTCCTGAATCTCCTGGGGACACTGTCACTCGATTTGCGCGCCAACATCAAGAGCGTTCAGGGTGATGACGAGGAGGCTCGCCACCTCTTTCAAAAAGCCCTCGATAACGAGAAAAACCTCGGTTACTCCGAACCACCGCAGTTTTATCGACCGGAGCAGGAAAGCATTGGCGACTCGTACCTGCGAACCCATCAGTGGGACAAGGCTCGCGATGCCTTTGAGCAGGCGTTGAAACAGCGGCCCAAGAGTGGCCATGCCCTCTACGGCGTTGCCCGGTCCTACGCGTTGGCTGGCGATGAAACGAAGGCAGCGCAGGCATATCGGGATTTCCTGGCAAGCTGGCAAAACGCCGACGCGGATTTGCCGCAAGTCAAGCTGGCAAAGTCGTGGCTCGCAGATCACTCAGCCAAAGGCGCGAGCAGAAAAAACAGCAAAGCCCCCGTTGTCGCTGCCGGAGGCCTTGCTGGAAAGCCTGTCGAGGAGCTAAGCACCTTCCCGTTCCCGACATCGCAGGGAGTTGCCAACCACGCTAGCTGCCTGCTGCTTACCGCCTTCTGCCTACTTCCCTACAACAACTCACCCCGCATCACCGTAACGGCCTGGCCGCCTAGTTTGACTCGGTCGCCCACTACGCGAACCCTCACCACGCCGCCGCGCGCCGAAGCTTGGTAAGCGACGAACTCCGTTTTGCCGAGCCGCTTCGCCCAGAACGGGCCCAGCACGCAGTGCGCGGAACCCGTGACGGGGTCTTCGTCGATTCCCGACCCCGGCGCAAAAAACCGGGAAACGAAATCGAAATCCCCGCCCTCGCCGCGGGCGGTCACGATCATTCCTCGCGCCTTGGTCCGCTTTAGCAAGCTGAAATCGGGAACGAGGTCACGCACGGTCTGCTCCGAGTCTGCCTCGACCAAATAATCAAAGTGGCTCTTGCCCACGTAACGCGGCGTGATACCCAACCCGGTCACCAACTCCTCCCAGGCTTTTGCGGGCTCCTCCGGCTGCGCGGGAAAATCGAGCTCGATCCACTCGCCCCTCCGTTCCGCCGTAAGCAAGCCGCTCCGCGTGTGGAAGCGCGCCTGCACGTCCGGACCGAGCACGCCGCTTTCCCACAAAATGTGCGCGCTGGCCAGCGTCGCGTGCCCGCACAAATCCACTTCCACCGTCGGCGTAAGCCAGCGCAGATGGAAGCCGTCGCCCTTCGGTACCAGAAAGGCCGTCTCCGACAGATTCATCTCCCGCGCCACATCACGCATCCACGCTTCCGAACCGGGAGCGCTCAGAATGCACACCGCCGCGGGATTCCCAGCAAACGGGCGGTTGGTAAAGGAATCCACCTGGTAGATTGTTTGGCTCATGGATTTATCCTTTCGCTACCATACGCAGAGATCAGAATTGCCTGCTCGTTGCGGCGGCTTGGTTACCGGCCGCCGTGCAAATGGTTGTTGAAGAAATCAGCCGCGGCATGGTAAGCCGCGAGCCAGTGCTCATGCGTCAGGAAGTCGTGCACCTCGTCGGGGAAAACAATTTGCTGAAACTCCACGCCCTGTTTCCGCAGCGCTTCCACGAGCTGCACCATATTGGAGAAAGCCACGTTGCGGTCGTCATCGCCTTGAATCAGCAGCACGGGCGAGCGCCAAGTCTTCACATCCGCCAGCGGTGAAGACTCAAAGGCCACCCGCGCCCAATCCTTAATCTTCTGGGAATTCTCTGCGTTGAGCGTATGGGGAACTTCCAAATTCCAATCGTGCACACCGTGGAAGTCTACGCCGCAGGCAAACAGGTCGGAGGCCCGCGCCAGACCCAGCGCCGTCAGGTAACCTCCGTATGAACCGCCCCACAGGCCGATGCGCGCGGGATCAACATCCGGGCGCGAACGCAAGTACAGCCCGGCTCCCTGCACATCGTTGAATTCGCTGGCTCCGGTGGCGCCGTAGTTGAGCGCCTCGCGGAATTCCATTCCGTAGCCGATACCGCTGCGATAATTCACCGAGAGCACGATGTATCCACGGCTGGCCAAATATTGATTCAGGGCATAAGCATTGTGGTAATACTGCATATAGTGCCAGCCCAGCAGCATCTGCCGGCGTGAACCCCCGTGAAAGAACACCACCGCCGGATGGCGTTCACCGGCCGGTGCGTTCGCGGGGAGAAAGAGCTGACCGTGAAGCTTCATCCCATCCGCAGCGGCAAGCGTCACCGGCTGCGGCGCAATCAATCGGGTGGCGGGAAAATCTCTGGGGATCGATTCCGGAGCGATGTCGCGCACTGATCCATCTTTCCCCACCAGCGCGGGTCTCGCCGGCCATCGCGCGTCGGACCGCAGCATAACGACATGCTGCCCGTCGCTCGTGGTTACGGGCGACCACTCAATGCCGTCACCTCCCGTTGCGCGCATGGGCTTGCTGGCGTTCGCCGCCTCTCGCCACAGATGCCGGCGGTCGATGTCATCCTGATTGGAATTGAAAACCACTTCGCGGCGATCGGGCGTGAGCGCCGCGTTCTCGACTTCAAAGTCTCCCGGTGTCATGAGGGTCGCCGCACCCCCCTTGAGCGGGACAGAATAAAGGTGCGTCCACCCGTCACCTTCCCACGGGAAGATGAGGTGGTCATCCGCCGTCCAAAACAGTTGCTGGTTCGCCGCCAGAAAATGGAAGACGCTTCCCCGCCCCTCGCAGCTCCTCCAGACCTCGTGGCCCACCTTGGTTTCAACGTCAGCAACGCGAATCGACCAGGGTGTGCCCTCGCGCTTCGGACCAAAGGCTTCCTGGTCGGATGTGGCGGGGAGGCGCAGATAGGCAATCTGCTTATCATCAGGAGACCAGGCCGGCTCGATGTCACGGTCAACGCTGGGGTCAAGATACTGAATACTCTTTTGCGTGAAATCGTACACGCTAATGAAGCTGTGACCGTCGCGCGTACTCACCAGCGCCAGCTTGGAACCATCGGAAGACCAGCGCAATGTTTCAGCTTTCCCTTTCGCATGGATAAGCTGCGCCGGCTTATCGGTACCACTGAGCATGGCCAACCAAACTTGGTCCTTGTAAACGTACGCCACCTCGTCACCTTTGGGTGAAACGGCGGGAGAGTGCCCTTCCGCCAATTTGCGCAGCGGGTAACCTGGGAGCGTCACCAGCCAAATATCCTGCTCAGCGCCCTGCGTGAAGCTGCGCGGATTCGGGGCCTCGCGCATTGTCTCGAAATCACCGCCGCGCGTGTATACGATGGCTTGAGCGTCTCGGGTCCAAGCGAGTTCGGCGATTTCCTGCCCGTCATCCTCCGTGTACGAGGTAAGCGCGCGCGCCCGGTAATCCGGTGGGGCCGCCACCCAGATATTTCGCACCCCACATGCATCGAACACCCATGCCACCATGCCACCCGTCGGCGCTGCCACCAAATCGCTTGGGAATGGCGCACTCATTACTTGTTCAATAGTAAACGGCTTCGGCGGCGCTGCCGCCAATGCCGAACGTGCCAACATGGCCATCAACGGCCACAGCAAATATCCTCGACGGGCCAATTTCATATTGTTGAGGCTCCTTAGGGATATCCAGATTATACACAAGGAAACAGCTTCGCGGGTTCCCCGTAATCCGTCCGTAGGGATTTGGCAGCGGTGGGTGCGGAGGCCGGATTGCGGGGTGGGAGTGAGGAAGAGACTGGTGGGGGGATTTCACCCCAAGGGTGGTAGATTACGGAGAT
>JBKQVI010000391.1:0-8571 GCA_052139985.1 Terriglobia bacterium | reverse complement strand
CAAACTCACCGGCGTGCGCATGCAGGACCTCTACAACTTGATGCTGAAAAAGGGCTGGACGCTCGGGACCCCGCAGACCGTGCGCGTGCTGCAGTTTCTCATCCGTCTGCTTCATCCTCAAGGAGTGCGCTTGCTCCGGGAGTTTTGGCGCACGAGTCAGCCGGACCTGGTCATCTCCGTGGTGCCCCATTTCAACCGCGCGCTCGCCGAAAGTCTGCGCCAGGAGCGGCCCGCCACGCCCTTCGTTACCATCCTGACGGACCTCGCCGATTACCCGCCGCATTTCTGGATCGAGCGGCAGGATCAGTTTTTCATTTGCGGGTCGGAACGTGCTGTCGCGCAGGCGCGGGCTCTTGGCATCCGCGACAGCAGGATTTTTCAAGCTTCGGGCATGATCCTGCACCCACGCTTCTATGCGCCTCCGTCTTGCGATAGGCGTGAAGAGCGGAAACTGCGCGGGCTCGATCCCGATCTGCCGACGGGATTGGTGCTCTTTGGAGGCCAGGGCTCCGACGCCATGCTCGAAATCGCCGAGCGCTTGGATGCACAAGGCCCCCACCATCTTCAGCTCATCTTCATCTGCGGTCGCAACCAAAAACTGGCCGATGCCCTGCGTGGGCGCCGCAGCCGCCTGAGGGTCTTCGTCGAAGGCTTCACCACCCAGGTTCCTTTCTACATGCTTCTTTCCGATTTTTTCATCGGCAAGCCCGGGCCCGGCAGTGTAAGCGAAGCGGTAGCCATGCGCCTCCCCGTCATCGTCGAGCGCAACGCCTGGACACTTCCCCAGGAACGCTACAACGCCGATTGGATTCTGGAAAAGCAGGTGGGAGAGGTCGTGGGAGGGCCACGCGAAATCCCCCACGCGATTAAGGCGCTGCTGCAGCGGGGAAACCTGGCACGCTTTCGCACCAACGCCGCCGCCATCCACAATCGGGCGGTGTACGAGATCCCCGGCATCCTGCAAAGAATCGTGGAAGGCTCTGCGGCTGCCCCCGCGCCCGAACCCGAAAAGTTACTCAGCGAACAGCGCGCGTAGGCTTTCGATGAAGGGCTCCCGCGCAACGCCCTTTTCCGTGATGATGGCGGAGATGTAGCGCTGGGGGGTAACGTCGAACGCCGGATGGCGCGCGGGAACATTGTCGGGCGCCAGGGCCACGCCGGCAAGGTGGGTAACTTCCGCGGAGGACCGCTCTTCGATGGGGATTTGCTCGCCCGACGCGAGCTTCATATCGATGGTGGAAAGCGGCGCGGCCACGTAAAACGGAATATTGTTCTCGTGCGCCAGCACGGCGACGGAGTAAGTTCCAATCTTGTTGGCGGTATCCCCGTTCGAGGCGATGCGGTCCGCGCCCACGATCACCGCGCGAATTTCTCCCTGCTTCATGAAGTGTCCCGCCATGCTATCGGTAATGATGGTGACGGGGATCTGGTCCTTGGCCAGTTCCCAGGCCGTCAGGCGGGCGCCTTGCAGGAAGGGCCGCGTCTCATCGGCAAAAACCCGCAGCTTTTTTCCGCACCCAATCGCCGCGCGAATAACGCCCAGCGCGGTGCCGTAGCCGCCCGTCGCCAGCGCTCCGGCATTGCAGTGTGTGAGCACGGTCCCGGCGTCCGGCATCAGGTCCGCGCCGTGGCGGCCCATGGCTTCGTTGATGGCAATGTCTTCCGCCAGGATGCGCTTGGCCTCTTCTTCCAGGCCCGCGCGTACCATCGTGAGCACTTGGGCATTCGTGTGGTGGCAGGAAAGGGAATTGTTAAAGACCGCGCGCATGCGGTTGATGGCCCAGAAGAGATTCACAGCCGTGGGCCGGGTCTTGGCAAGCGTCTCGGCTATGACTTCGAATTCCGCGCGCAGCTCGGAAGGGGTCTTCGCGCCCGAATTCTTAACGCCTACGGCGATGCCCATCGCCGCGGCCACGCCAATCGCCGGGGCGCCGCGTATCACCATGGAGCGAATCGCTTCCGCCACCTCGCGATAGTCCGTGTAGGTGCGATAAATCTCTTCTCCCGGCAAGCGTGTTTGGTCAATCATACGCACGCCCTGCTCGGTCCATTCGATGGTCTTGAACATGCGGCCTCAATGGTGATCCCTGGCCACTTCGTCCGAGGCAGGGAACCAGATGGTGAACGGTGATTGTGTCGATTTGTTCCACCCGCTCAAGCCACGAGTTCGAACAATCCCTCAATTACCTGGTCAAGCTCTTCCGCGCTAAGGCGCCCCAAGCGTCTGCCTAAGCGTTCGGCAGACAACGTCCGAATCTGAGAGATCTTGACCCATGATGGCTTGGGGAGTTTTGCACTCTCTAGCTTCAGCACCAGGGGCAGGCTCACATGTTGGGGCTGGCTAGTGATGGCAAGCGCGATGATAGTGCCCGACCGTTCGTTAAAGAGATCGTGGCTGATGACGAGGACAGGCCGTTTCCCCGCTTGCTCATGCCCGACAGTAGAGGCGAGATCGGCCCAATATATTTCCCCCCTCAGTATTCGGGCCACGCGGCTTCACCTGAGAGCGCCTCTGCCGCCAGCGCCCGCTCCTCCCGAGGATCGAGTTTGGTCAACTCTTCCGCCAGACGAGAACGTTTGCGACGGGCCAGCATATCTGCCAGTGCTGCCTGCACCGCCTTGCTCCGGCTCGGAAACTGTCCCTCCCGAACCAAGCGGTCAACCTCGCGCAGCGAGTCACTTTCTAATGTGACGGCGACCTTCATCGTTGCCATAGTATGATAATTTATCATACTTGGTTGAAGTTGTCCTACCCGCCTTCGCGATGAATCCCGGCTGGTCTCCGGCGAAGGCCCTTGGTAAAATGAAGTGGGCTTTCACGGGCGGGCAGAGAACACAATTCGATGGGCTTTTCCGAAAAATACGACGTGGTGGTGGTGGGTGCGGGGCACGCGGGCTGCGAAGCGGCGATGGCGGCGGCGCGCATGGGGCTGAAGACTGCCCTTTACACCATCAACCTGGATCTCATCGCGCAGATGTCCTGCAATCCTGCCGTGGGTGGAATCGCCAAGGGCCACCTGGTGCGTGAAATCGATGCGCTGGGCGGGGTGATGGGCGAGGTCATCGACGCCGTAGGAATCCAGTTCCGTCTTCTCAATACCAGCCGCGGCCCGGCCGTGTGGTCGCCGCGCGCCCAAGCCGATAAGAAACTCTACCGTGCGAAGATGCGGCAGGTGCTGGAGTCGGAGCCTAACCTGCGCATCAAGCAAGCGGAAGTTATCGATTTGGTGCTTGAAGACCGTAGCGCCGGCATCTTGCCGGCTCATCCCGGCGCTGCAGCGGCCGACCTGGAAAACGCCGGCAGGATTCCGGCGCTACGTGTGCGTGGCGTTCGCCTGCGCGACGGGCGCTCGGTGGAGGCGGGTGCCGTCATCATCACGACCGGCACCTTTCTCAACGGGTTGATCCATTGCGGGGAAAACCAATATCCCGCTGGACGCTCGGGTGAGCCGCCCTCGGTGCAGTTGGGAGAAGCGTTGCGCCGTCTGGGTTTCGAAGTGGGCAGGCTCAAGACCGGCACGCCGCCGCGGCTCGACGCGCGCACTCTGGATTTTTCGAAGTTTCAAGTGCAGGCCGGCGACCCCGTTCCCACGCCGTTTAGCTTTCGCACCAAGGCCATCACCCAGCCGCAGACGGTTTGTTGGATTACCTACACCAATGCGGAAACGCATCGCGCCATTCGGGAGAACGTGCATCGCGCACCGCTCTATTCGGGGCAAATCAAAGGCATTGGGCCGCGCTATTGCCCCTCGATTGAAGACAAGATCGTAAAGTTTCCGGACAAGCCGCAGCACCAGATTTTCCTTGAGCCGGAGGGCCTGGACACCAACGAGATCTACGTCAACGGCATGTCAACGTCCATGCCCATTGACGTGCAAATGGCCATGGTGAAGTCGATTCCAGGCCTTGAGAACGCGGACATGATTCGCCCCGGTTACGCCATCGAGTACGACATGGTGCAGCCGACCGAGCTCTACCCGTGGCTCGAGACGAAGAAGATCCAGGACCTGTTTCTCGCCGGGCAGATCAACGGCACTACCGGTTACGAAGAAGCAGGCTGCCAGGGAATGATGGCCGGAATCAACGCGGGACTGCGCGTACAGGGGAAGCCGCCCATCACCATTGACCGCACGCAGGGATATGCCGGAATTATGATTGACGACCTGGTGAGCAAGGGCGTGGACGAACCGTACCGCATGTTCACCTCGCGCGCCGAGTTCCGTTTACACCTGCGCATCGACAACGCCGACGAACGACTGACTCCGCTGGGTTATCAGGTGGGCACCATCAAGCAAAAGGACTACGAGGCGTTCGTGGAAAAGAAGCTGCGCATCGGCGCGGCCACGAAATTCCTGCTGGAGACTCGTCTGGACCCACGGTCACGCGTGGGCCAGGAGATTTACACCAGGCTGGGGTTGATGGAGGGCGGGCATCTCACTGCGCCATCTCCATTGACCGGTGCGCAATTGCTGAAGCGGACGGAACTGGGAATCGACGACCTGATGGAATGGGTGAGTGAGGGACTGCAATCATCCATTGTGAATGACGTCCCTCGCCCCCTTGGGGGAGAGGGTGGACCGCGAAGCGGGACGGGTGAGGGGGTTCAGCCATCTACATTACTCTCCCGCGAGGAAGCGCGTCGGGTGGAAACGGACTTCAAGTACGAAGGCTACTTGCAGCAGCAGGAACGACAGATGGAACGGATGAAGCGCGCGGAATCGCGGCGCATTCCGGAGTGGTTCGAGTACGGCAAAGTCTCCGGCCTCTCGCGCGAGGTGGTGGAGAAACTCACCAAAGTGCGTCCGCTGACGCTGGGACAAGCCTCCCGCATCCCCGGCATCACCCCCGCCGCCGTCTCCCTCGTCAACTGCTTTATCGAAATCTTCCAGCGACGGGCGGAGGAACAGGCGCCGGCCCAGTAATTCCCGGGCGATCCCAATGGTGGGGTTTATGTTACTAAGTCCCTATGATTCAATTTAATGGAAGTGTGAAGATTTGAGCGGCAGGGCACATGAAACCTAATGGTTCGCAATTATGACATAGAAAACGCTTGACAAAGTCTAATAAATAGTATGAAAATAACGTCGATTGGCGATCACCAGAAATTGAAAGCAGGGATCGGCCGAGCTGAGGGGGTAATCCTATGGCTGTACTCGGATTTGACGCGAGCGAAGAACTGATGAAACAGATCGATGAGATCCAAAAGCGGACGGATAGCACTACGCGTGCGGAGACCATTCGCAAGGCTCTCAAGACCTACGACGCGCTCACCCGAAAGGTCAAGGAGGGGAAAGATGTCGGCCTGGTCGACGCGGATGGTAAGATCGAGAGGCTGATCCTTCCTTGAGAGGCGACGCGTGGGTGACTTAACCAAAGATCTGGAGTCTGCGATCGCCGAGCGACTGAAGGAGGGGAGTACGGCAGCGGAGATTGCAGAGTTGTTGGAACCGGTGATGAAGTCCAACCTGCGTGCCAAGTACGGTCGTGCGTTCCTGTGGCTTATCGCGGGACTTGACGGCGCCGTCGTGGCGATCGTCGTGCTTCTGGGGTTGAGTCTGCTGAAGCTCGATGCAAAGGTCGTCATGACTCTGGTTGGCGCGACGGTCGTACAAACAGGAAGCATCTGCTACCTCATTGCCGCCTATCTTTTCCCAAAATCCTGACGACCATCCGCCCGATGTAACCTCCGTGGATATTGCTTTCCTGCCGGGATATACTGAAGGCTCAACTGGAGCTTTGGCCGAGTTCGACGCGGCGAGAAAGTCAGGAAGGCAAGGCCCGAAATATGACCATAGAAGCCATCAAATCAGCCATTGAGCAACTCAGCGAGCCAGAACGCCGACAATTGGCAGACTGGTTCACGGAGCTTGAGGAACAGGCTTGGGACGCCGAAATGGAGCGCGATTTTTCTCCGGGTGGGAGGGGCCAGCATCTGGTTGAAAAGATCAATCGGGAAATCGACCAATCTGCATTCGCTCCGCTCCGATGTTGAGGGACCATGAAAAAATTGGTCATAGCATTAGCCCTCGCGTCTTCTTTCCCCAACCTCCACCGCCGCCGCCAAACAGCATGATTGGCAAGACGGTACCGTCACAAAAATAACTTCTGAAGCTCCTGGAGCGACGGCTCCGCCGGCCGAGATAGTGTTCAGATATCGCATTAACAGAGCGTATTACTGGATAAAAACATCAAATATTACGTACGTCCTCGAAAATGCCTGGTCAGTTGGATTCCATTCACCCAAGGCCCCGCTGAACGTCACTCTCAACGGCAAAATCAAAATCGCAATTGAAGGGAAGAATGCATGGATCCTCGATGATTCTGGCAAACAAATAGAACGTCCCATTGTGGCGAAAATCGCCGAGAACAACGCGCCAGGCAAAGAATAATGAGTAGACTCGGATGGAGACAATCGAAGTTGAAAACTGGCAGGACTTTGAGCGCCAGCTACACAAGGTCTGCCACGTTGAGATTCCCGGGAAAACCCCTGAGTTCCTTTTTCGTGGTGTCGGCGACTCTAAATGGGAGCTGACCACCACGCTTGAGCGAGCCGGGCCGGCAGGGATGGGGATCAGCGACTACTACGAACTTATTCACCGACTCCAAGCTCAGATTGAGAGCTTCACCGGGAACATATGGGAGATCGCAACGCCGGATACGGTGAAACAGACACTCCAAGACTATGCCGGTTGGGATTCTCAAAGATTTCCGGCGCCAGTAGAATACAGTTATATGGCCCACCTTCGACATCACGGTTTTCCCTCACCCCTTCTTGATTGGTCTCGCTCACCGTACGTTGCCGCCTTTTTTGCGTTCAGGTCAGCCATGAAGCCCTGCGGGGGAAAGGTGTCCATCTACGCGTTCTCGGAAATGCCGAACGGCCGCAAACTCACTAGCAGCGGAAGGCCGGAGATTCGAAGGGTTGGGGCATATGTCAGGACTCATCGAAGACACTTTCTGCAACAGAGCGACTACACGATGTGTGCAGACTTTATAAAGGTCGGCGATTGGCCCAGTGAGTGGCATTTTGCCAAGCACGAGAGCGTCTTCCAGCGCGGCGACCCCCATCAAGATTCCCTTTGGAAATTCAACATTCCGTGGACGGAGCAGGAGCGGCGGGAGGTCCTGAAAGCGTTTGAGAAGTATAACCTGAACGCGTTCTCGCTGTTTGAATCCGAAGAGAGCTTGATGGAGACGTTGGCGGTCCGCGAAATGGAGTTCGCGGCGAAGGTTCCGCCCCCCGCCCCTGTCACGCCATAAGCGGTTTGCCACGCTCAGCACCTTTGTGAGCGGGCTTTGGAAAGGCAATCGGCGGAATCCGTGGGGGCGCGAGGCAGAGGCCGATGGGTGGCATGGCATTCTTCGATATAAAGCCGCATCGATTCAAGGATGCTCGCCTTGGCCTCGTTAATCGTTTTCCCCAAGCCATACACGCAGGGAAACTCTTCACTGTAAGCGTAGTATTTCCGACCTTCCCGTTCCACCGTGACAGGATAGGTATACATTTGCATGACGCTATCCTATCATGATGCCTGCATGCTAAAAACCATGACAGTTTGGCAGGACTCCATCCGTGTTGGCGCCGGGCGACGGATTACGCTCCCCAGCAGGATTGCCAGAGCCTTGCGGATCGAGAACGGCGACTACATACTGATGAGGCTCGCGGGCTGCAAATTGGAATTAGTACCAATTCCTAGAGACCAACATTGGTTTTGGACCCGCGAGTGGCAGAAGAAAGAACGAGAGGCCAACGAAGATATTGCCCGGGGCCGGGACAAGGAATCTGCTTCTGTCGACGAGCTATTAAAGGACCTGAAATCGTAAGTCCGTATCGGCTTCTAGTGACGGTAATACCGTTTGCTGAGTTGTCTCCACGGATTAGGGAGTCTAATTGCGGGCGAGGCCCGCCTTGGAGTGCGGTAGCAGCAGCTACCGCCTTCCGACATCGGTAAATACGAGATTGCCGCAAGAGTCCAAGAAGGAAAGGCGGCAGCAGTTGCTGCCGCACTCCAAGGCGCTTCGCGCAGATCCAGAGATGAGTTGTCCCAAGTGAACAATGTCGGGGCTCACAGATCTCAAATCAATAACGCTAAACTCAAATACTCGAGGTCATCATGCCCAATCATTTAACTCGACGCGCCTTTCTTGGTCAGACGGGAACGATAGCCGCCCTGGCCGCGGCGAATCCCCCACTGTGGGGCAGACCGGATAGCTCAAGTTCCCGGCCCATGCGGTTAGGCGGCCCCATTTTTCTCAAGTCGGAAGACCCCGGCGAGCTGGCACAGGAGCATCGCCGCCTCGGGTACCGCGCCGCATACGCTCCTCAGGTGCCGATCAACGATACTGAAAGAATAAAGGCCATCATCAAGGAATTTGCCGCTCGGGACGTGGCCCTTGCGGAGGTGGGCGCGTGGCGCAACATGCTCGACCCTGACCTCGAGAAGCGGCGGCAGAATCTGGCCTACGTGCAGGAGCGGCTGGCGCTGGCCGAAGCCCTTGGCGCGCGCTGTTGCGTCGATATTGCCGGCTACTTCAATCCCCTTCATTGGGACGGTCCCGATCCCAAAAACA
>JBKQVI010000390.1:0-8533 GCA_052139985.1 Terriglobia bacterium | reverse complement strand
ACCACTCGCGGGCTTTGTCAACCTGCCGAACCGCGTGTGCGAGGGAGCGCGTCCTACGATACGGATGTGGAGGATTTACGGATTCGACCCCCACACCCGTCCCGCCCCGGCTGATAAGAACGCCGGATGCGGTCCACCCTCTCCCCCAAAGGGGCGAGGGAAGGAAATTCGCGTTTCCCATTGTTTCTCCGTTCAACCTTGCCCTCGCACAAATGTAGAAACTCCGGTGCCGCCCTTTAGGGCGGCACATGCCGGGCTCAAGCCCGGCGCTACACTCGAAATTAGGACACCACCCACAGCTTGCTGGTGTTGCGAATTACGCGTCTCGAGCTTCACCTTTTCCTGGCACCTGAGACCTCGCACCTAACACCTAATCGGAAGCGTCAGCGTGAACGTTGTTCCCTGCCCCTCCCGGCTTTCCACGTGAATCGAGCCGCCGTGTTGTTCGACGACCTTACGAGTCACCGCCAAACCCAACCCCGGGCTGCCACCTTGCGTGGTGAAGCCCGGCTCAAATATTTTTTCCAGGTTCTCCGCACTAATGCCTGCTCCCTGATCCGCAAAGGCCACTGACGCCGTAGAACCCGAGGCGTCATCTTGCCGGCAGACCCTGATGGACAGTATTCCGCCTGGCTTCATCGCCCGGAAAGCATTCAGAGCCAGATTGAAAAATGCCTGCTGGAGTCGCGAGGGGTCGGCAAGAACGGGAACGGAGGCCGCCCGTGCCCGCCACTCGATCTGCATTTCTTTCTGGCGCGCCAATGGGTGAAGAAATTCCACCGTCTCTCCCACCAGCCGCAGGAGGTCCACGGGATGAAGTTGCGCCGAGGGCTGACTGTGGAAATGCAAAACGTTATTTACGGTCGCAGCCAATGACCGCAAGCCTGCCTGGACGTGGTTGATCCAGGGCCGCAGCTCCGCCTGGTTAGCCAAAGCATCCGCGAGGAGCCCGGCAAAGAGTTCCAGGCTCCCCAGAGGGTTTCGAATCTCATGCGCAAGCAGGGTGGCCACCTCCGCCAAAGCCTGCGTGCGCCGCGAGGCTTCGCGTTCCCGCTCGAGTTGCTTGGCCTCGGTCAGGTCGCGCAAGATAAGAATGGAGTCGTTGCCCGGTCTTTTCCCCGGGATGCAAGCGCGGGTAACGCCAATCGTCCGCTCGACGTGTGCGCCCTCCACGACCCATTCCTGCTCTTGGCTAAGATTTTCCTTAGGAAGCGCCGCGATCAAGGGTTCCAACAGGAGCGGGAGTGAGGTTTCAGGCGCGGGAAACGCTTCGCCGCCGGCATCCAGCAGCCGGCTTGCCGCCGGGTTGATCATGCACAAATTCATTTCACTGTCGAATACCAAAACACCGCAGGGAAGGCCTTCCACGATGCTGGCGAGGTAACTGCGCATCCGCTGATTCTCTTCCAAGCTCTGCGCCAAGCTGCGATTCTTGCTCTCAAGCTCGTGCCGCAGCCGCCCAACCTCCGCCTGCAGCTTCGTGTAAGTTGTTTCGAGGGCCCCGGCCGTTTGGTTGAAGGAAGCGAATGCAGCCGCCAAGGCGCGCCGAGTCGAGCGCGTGGAACCTGCTACAGGGACGTGCTTTTTTTGCCGGTCAACGGGCAAAGCTTGCATAGCGATAACGCTAGAAAGCACGGGCGTTGCCAACTTTAGGCCACGGTTCTAAAATCTTTTTAACGGATTTGAGGTGCCCCAAGAATTGAGGTAGTCGGAAATGCCATTACCATTTGCGTCGATCGGAGGGCTGAACCGACAACGCGGAAGGGAGACGAAAGAGCAAGCGAGCTTGACCGGCGCGAGAAGAAGCTGGAAGGCGAAATACAGCAACTAAAACGATCCGTAGCGAACCGTGTATTAGGAAGTGGATTCTTTCAGGAGTGCCTTGCAAAGATCAAAGGCCCGACGCCAACCGAACGCCACGACTGGCGGAGAGGCATCCAAATCCGGGAAGTGATGCCATTGCAAGGCACCAGCTATTTCCTCGAACCCCGTTTGGGGAGTTCGCATGATTGCTGGTGGGAAGGGCGTTTTATCGGGCCGAATCCGTGGAAGCCCCCCCTCGTAGTTTCCGAGTGCGTTATCCAGGAGGAACCAGTAGATGAATGTGGGCACCACATCCACGATTTGCTGAGCCGGGCACTCAACAAAACGCTCCGCGCGTGTAGGATCATCTGTGCCCGCTGCCGGGAGCGGGGGCCTGTGCTCAGAGACCTACACGCCGCATTAAATCCTGGAAGCGCGAATCCGCGCGGAGGGGATCGTATTGCGGATCTGCCTTCAGAATAAGCATCCCCGACTCGTGCTGCTCATACGCCTTCTCGATCGCCGCGAGGGCTTGTTCTTTATTGCCCAGACCTATGTAAACAACCGCCCGATCGAGTTCCGAGACCGGCCGATGTTTGGATATCTCGTTCAGTCGCTTTAAGATCTCCAGCGCCTCCGGTCGCCTCCCTGCGAGGGCATACGCATAGCCCAGGTTGGCTAACGCCGCGGGCTGCCCTCCGGAAAGCTCGAGGCCCTTCCGATACTCGCTGATCGCCAGGTTATACCGCCCCTGCTGCGTGTATACATCGCCAGCGCCGTAGTGTGGACCTGCACGCTTCGGGTCCATTTCGAGCGCCTTCCGGTACTGCTGGAGGGCTTGGTCGTATTGCCGCGTCTCGTAATAGCGCCCTCCGCGCGCTTTGCAAAGGTCGGCCGACATCGGATCGTTTTCCACCGCCCGATCTATTTCGCCCATGGCTTCACCCGCACGGCCGCTAGCCACTAAAAGAGTGGAGTAAATGCGGTGCGCCAAAGAATAGCTCGGATTGAGCTGTATGGCCCGTTTCAATTCGCTCTCGGCGCCCTGCCAATCCCAGTCGCAGAACAGACGGACCGTGGCCAGCGAGTATTGAGTCTCGGCCAGCGAATCATCAAGCTCGACGGCTTTGCGCGCGGCAGACTCCGCTTTCGGACACGCTTCATTACGAGGCAGAGCGCCTATGCCAGCGTACATCCAGGCGTAGTAATCGGCCAAGCCGGAATAGCCCAGCGCATAGTTCCGGTCTTTTTCGATCGCTTGCTGGAAGAATCCGAGACTCTTCGTCACATCTGCCTCGGTGAACTGATTCCAGTAATACCGGCCCTTGAGGTAGGCTTCGTGCGCCTCCGGGTCGAGAGGGTGAGAGCCGGCCAGGCGCGCTCGCTCCTGGGGCGTCAGCTCGACTCTGATTCCATTGGCAATATCGCGGGCCACTTCGTCCTGCAAATTCAGCACATCCCGCAGGTCGCGCTCGTACGCATGCGCCAGAGGTGGTGGTCGGTGCGGGCGTCGATCAGTTGCGCGGTGATGCGTACCCGGCTGCCCGAACGGAAAACGGCCCCCTCCAGGATGGCGTCGGCGCCCAGTTCCCGCCCGATTTGCGGCAGCGGCTTGGCGGTTCCCTTGTACTGCATGACGGAGGTTCGGGAGATCACGCGCAAAACGCTCATCTGTCCCAGGTCGGTGATCAGTTCCTCAGTCATTCCGTCGGCAAAGTAGTCTTGGTCTTTATCACCGGAAAGATTCTGGAGAGGCAGGACGGCCAGCGAGTGGATCGGGGCAGCGGAGACCGTAGCCGCCGGATGAACTTGCCTGCGGGCCAAGCTATACCAGAGCGCCGAGGCTAGGAGTGCGAGCACTCCTAGCAAGAGAAATATGGCGGGCGTATTCCAGCCTGCCCTTGGCCGGTCGGTGGTGATGAAGGAATCAGGCTGAGCCAGCACCGCTGGGGGTCTTATTGGCTCCGATGGCGGCTGGGCGCTGATCAGCGGAGCGATAAGCCGATAGCCGCGTCGGGGCAGGGTTTCGATGAAGCGCGGCGTCTCCCTGTCGTCGCTGAGGGCTTCGCGCAGTTTATTGATGGCCTTGTTCAGGCCTTGCTCGAAGTCCACGTAGGTGTTGGCGGGCCAGAGCTTCTGCCGCAACTCCTCGCGTGTGACCAGTTCGCCCGGCCGGGCGAGTAGCAGGGACAGAACCTGAAACGGCTGTTCCTGAAGCTTGATTCGCAGGCCGTGCTTGCGCAGCTCACCCGTGACAGTATCCACCTCAAAGACACCGAAGCGGATGACCTCTGCCGAGCTGCTGGCATGTTGCACGGAGGGGCGACCACCCATTCGAGTTGAATCTAACACCCCGCGATTTCAGAATCAATCCCAAATCGGGGATATCTGGCCCTAACTCACCTGTTTAGAAGAAATTGCACGGAGAGATTTAATTCCGCCGGGGAGAAGTTGCTATCCATTGATGTGCTTTATCCACCGGCGCATAGTCCACCCCACGCGAGCGAATCAAGCGACCGGAGTCCGACATACCCGATCGAATGATCGCCGCGAATTTGACGGGCGGCATGAGATACAACCCAGTCTCGAGCAGGCCAACCCGGATTAGTTCGGGAAGGCGGAAAGGGGTAATCCCATGCCAACAAAAAAGGAGAATCTCAATGAAAACAATGTTCGGAACGTTGAAAGCGGCCCTCGGAGTAGCCTTACTCGCGACAGTTTTCGCCTCGTTGGCGAATGCCCAATGCGTGAATGTGGGCGTGTCCAAGAAGGGCGCGTCTGTGTTTCGACACCAGTCCTGGACCGGCGGGGTTGGTCCAGCGATGTTCAAGTTAGCGGCCTACAGCGATACGGAAGAATTACCGGTGATCGACCAGGATCCCATCGTGGGTTTCTGGCGGGTGGACCTCATTTCCGAGGGGAATGCCGGAATACCCGACGGTACGGTGCTCGATGCGGGATTTAGCCAGTGGCACAGCGACAAAACGGAAATCCTCAACTCCTCGCGGGCGCCCGACACGCAAAGTTTCTGCCTGGGAGTGTGGGAAAAAGTCGCCACGTCCAAGTACAAGCTCAATCACTTTCCGTTAAGTTGGAATCCCGACGAAACTCTGCTGGGGCCTGCCAATATCCGGGAACAGATCACCCTGAGCGCTGACCACAACAGCTTCGTGGGAACGTTTACCCTCGATCAGTACAACACGGGCGGCAACCTACTCGTACACCTCGCCGGCCAAGTCAAAGCGAAGCGCATTACCGTGAACACAACGATCACTGAAGTTCTTTGAACCTCAATCCAGACAGGGCAGGATCTCGCAACCAACAGAGTCCAAATGGCCACACGCCGGTGGTGGGGATTCATTAGCCACTGCCGGCGCGGCACCAATAGGATCTCCTTAAGTGCTGACATGGTTTTGGCCGACGGGAGCATTGTGACGGCGAACGGCGAGGAGAAGCGAGGGGTGTTCACTCCATTCGGTCCCGGGGGTAGGCTAAGTTCAAGTACATTATGAGAATTATCTGAGGATGTTCTCAAATTCACAACGCAAAAGAGGAGGTGTGGAGCGATGGTTGCTGATGCAGCAGTTGGTGAATTCAAATCGAAGTTACGGGGACAGCTTCTCTGCCCCGGCGATGAACGTTACGAGACCACCCGCAAGGTCTACAACGGAATGATCGACCGGCGGCCGCGCTGGATCGCGCGGTGTTTCAATGTTGCCGACGTGCTCGCTTCTGTTCACTTCGCCCGCGACAACGACATCCTGGTGGCTATCCGCGGTGGCGGACACAACGCTGGCGGGCTTGGAATCTGTGACGGAGGTCTGGTCATTGACCTTTCGTTGATTCGGAGCGTGCGGGTCAATCCTGCAGCGCGGACGGCGCGGGCCGAGGGCGGCTGCACGGGGGGCGATCTGGATCACGCCACGCACGCTTTTGGATTGGCGACGCCCACCGGTACTGTTTCCACAACTGGCATCGCGGGCCTGACCCTGGGCGGCGGAATCGGCCACCTGAGCCGGCCCTTCGGGCTCACCATCGACAACCTTCTGGCCGTCGACGTCGTGCTCGCCGATGGCCGCTTCGTCACCGCCAGCGCTGAGGAGAATCAGGATCTCTTCTGGGCCGTACGCGGCGGCGGAGGCAACTTCGGCGTGGTCACGTCATTCCTTTACCGACTGCATCCGGTGAAAATGGTGAGCGCGGGGCCCACTCTCTGGCCGCTCGACCAAGCCCCCCAGGTGATGAAAGCCTACCGTGAATTTATCACTCAGGCACCGGAAGATATAAGCGGCTTCTTCGCCTTTCTCACCGTGCCACCCGTGCCACTCTTCCCCCCCGATTTGCACAACAAGAAGATGTGCACAATCATCTGGTGCTCGACAGCAGAGCCGGAGAAGGCGGAAAAGGAAACCAAGCCCATGCGCACAGTCGGCAAGCCGGCGCTCGATCACGTGGGCCCGATGCCTTTCCCGGCGCTCCAGAGCCTTTTCGACCCCCTCCTCCCGCCCGGATTGCAGTGGTACTGGCGGGCGGATTTCTTCAAGGAGATCAGCGACGCATCCATCGCCCCGCACCTTGAGTACGCCCACAAGCTTCCCCCCGGCCTTTCCCAGATGCACATGTATCCCATCAACGGTGCGGTTGACCGGGTGGCCAACGCCGACACAGCCTTCAGCTATCGCGACTGTTTGCTGGCGGGCGTCATTGTGGGCATCGACCCCGACCCGAAGAACAAAGAGAAGATCACACAGTGGACAAAGGACTACTTCGACGCCTTGCATCCGTATTCAGCAGGGGGGGCCTACGTTAATTTTATGATGGAGGAGGGCCAAGATCGCGTGAAGGCTTCCTTCCGCGAGAACTATGACCGCCTGGCGGCCATCAAGAAGCAGTACGACCCCACCAACTTCTTCCGGGTGAACCAAAACATACGGCCCGCCTGATTGCGCTTCCCCCGTTGTCTGGCTGGGGCCGCGGGCCGGTCAATCTCATCTCGACGGAAGTGGGTTCGTCCCAACGAAGCGCGTCGGTCGCAGGCTGCGCAGACCCGGGTTTCCGCGCCCGCGGCTCCCGAGACGGAATCACCGGGCAGGGAGAGTCTAGAGCACCCATTCACCACAAGTGCGAGGCAGTCATGAATGCAGAGCGGCTCAAGGCGCTTCAAGCCCCTTTGAATCAAAAGCACAGAGAACGGCCCGAATCAGCGCTGATAACGCTGAAGGCACAAGCGCGCATGGGCGAGGGGATAACCTGCAAGGTCGAAACCGGCAAAGCGGTGGTTGAGGCCGGCCTTCATCATGCCACGGGCGGCGACGGCCTCTCCGTTTGTTCCGGAAACATGTTGTTGGAAGCCCTGGTTGCGTGTGCGGGTGTCACCTTGCGAGCTATTTCAACCGCCATCGGGATCGAGCTTCGTGATGCAACAATCAGCGCCGAAGGCGACCTAGATTTTAGAGGCACCCTCGCGGTCGCGAAAGATGCGCCCGTGGGCTTTAAGCACATTCGTCTGAGGTTCGATTTGGAAAGCACGTAGCGCATCAGACCTGCTTTTTAGGTCTGCGGCTTTTCAGATTGGGGCACTTTCATCGGTTGGCAAACGAACGCGCTTGACGCGCAGCCCAAAGCACCGCTGTGGTTTTTCTCCGGTTACGCCCGCGTGGTCATGCACGCTCGACCGGTTCCATTCTGCCGTCTCGAAGCAACATCCAAGGCCGAAAAACCGCAGACCTAAAAAGCAGGTCGGCGCTACGCGTTTCACCGAGCCCCGTCGCGCGGGATTGAAGGGTCGCGAGAATGCATCGACCGTAAGGATACTGGCGGCGCATAGGCGACGTGGCGCGAATCCGGCCGAGGCTCAGTCTCGACGCAACGTCCAAGGCCGAAAAAACCGCAGACCTAAAAAGCAGGTCGGCGCTACGCGCTCGCCCGCAGAAGTACAACCGCCGACTCCCCCGAGCCCGCCTCGAGGAAGTGTGATCTCAGTAAACCAGAATTTCCATTCCGTTCACTGTCGAATACCAAAACACCGCAGGGAAGGCCTTCCACGATGCTGGCGAGGTACGTCCGCATCCGCTGATTCTCTTCCAAGCTCTGCGCCAAGCTGCGATTCTTGCTCTCAAGCTCATGCCGCAGCCGGCCGACCTCCGCCTGCAGCTTCGTGTAAGTTGTTTCGAGAGCCCCGGCCGTTTGGTTGAAGGGGGCAAAGGCAGCCGCCAAGGCGCGCCGCGTCGAGCGGGCGGAGCCCGCAACGGGGGCTAGCTTTTTTTGCCGATCTACGGGCAAAGCTTGCATAGCGATAACGCTAGAAAGCACGGGCGCTGCCAACTTTAGGCTACGGTTCTAAAATCTTTCTAACAGGTTTGCAGTGCCGTAAAGATTGAGACACTCGAAAATGTCACAATTAGAGGCCCAACGCCAACCGAACACCGCGACTGGCGGAGAGGCATTCAAATCCGGGAAGTGATGCCATTGCAAGGAACGAGCTGTTTCCGCGAACCCCGTTCGGGATAGTTTCCGAGAAGCCGAAAATTACCGGCCAATAATCTAAATCACACCTCTAAATAAGTTGTAGCCGGGAAGCGTTATTCTCTTCCAGTTGGGAGTTTTTGTCTTCAGGAGGAGGGGCTCCGCTTCCGGCTCAGATCCTTGGCCAGGTCAATGCCCGAGCAGAGCCCCGATGAACTACGGTTCTTTTTATCCCACTTTCCGCTCCGCCGCACAAGCTGGAAAG
>JBKQVI010000389.1:0-5976 GCA_052139985.1 Terriglobia bacterium | reverse complement strand
CTATATACAACTATTAACTTGTAATGTAAAGGAAAATGTTATATATACATGACTACAAATCGCCCCACAAATTACCGCATCTCGCTGGTGCGCAACACCTTCAGCACATTGCTACGCGGAAGATCCGTCAGAGGGCCATTCACATTGTCGAGGTTAAAGCGGGCAAATAGCTGGGCCTGGTCGGAAATGCGATGGTCAATCCGTGCGGAAAATTGGTCGGCGTCCGTGTTGACTTTGGAGGAGGTGGCGTAGGTGCGCGCTCCAAAGGACCCTTGCGGATCGTTGGGTAACGGATAACCCTCCAGGATGGGCGCCATCTGCGGATTCACCGGTACATAGAGCGTGTCACCGGGGAACGCCGTCGTGTCCACACCCTGGCGCTCCGCTTGTGTCGGCACGGAGAGCACTTGCGTGGTCCCCAGCACTTGGCGGAACCCTTGATGCTGTCCAAAGAAAAAGGTGCGATCGCGGCCCGTGTAAATTCCCGGCAGCGTAACTGGCCCACCCAGTGTGAAACCGAATTCATTACGCCGAAAGGGGGGTATGCGGCCGGGGTTCGCCAGGGATCGCTCGTCGAAGAAATTGCGTGCATCGAAGACCGAATTGCGCACGAATTCAAAAACCGAGCCGTGCAGCAAGTTCGTCCCTGCCTTGGTCTTAATATTGGTAAAGCCAGCAGCACCGGGGCCGATTTCCGGAGGCATGACGCCCGAGAGCGACTCGATTTCCTGCACTGCGTCCACGTTGAAGTTCGTAAAAGTGGCGCCACCCATTTCCGGATCGGTCATGTCTACGCCGTCCATAGCAAAGACGGCGGTGGCGCCGCGCTGGCCATTCACGGCAAATTGCTGGGTAAAATTCGCCGAGCCGTTGGTGTCCGTCATTGTCCCGGCAGCCAGCAGGAGCAGTTGACTGAAGTCGCGCTTATTCAACGGTAACTTCGAAACTTCCCGGCTGGAGAGTTTTTCCCCGCCGCTTGCCTGCGGTTGCTCTCCTGCCGTCACCGTCTGGAGGACCAGCCACCCCCCGGACACGGTAACCTCTACAAAAAATTCACGTGGTCCCCTGGCTGGATTTTCAGCGATTCCAGCGACGAGGTCGTTTTATTGTGCTACAGGACCCGCACCGCATAATTCCCGGCCGGCAATTCGGGAAAAATGAATGCGCCTTGCGCGTTGGTGATCGTGGATAAGGTGAGATTCGACAAGTTTGCCCGCAGTTCGACCCGCGCTTCGGGCATAATGTCTCCCTTGGCATCGCGCACGGTACCTTGCCATGAGGCGGAAACGGCCTGCGCGGCTGTTGCGACCGAGGGCACCGACAAAATGACGATAAGGCGAATGAAGAGAGAATGGAACTTGGAGAATCTCAAAGGCTTTGAACGTTACCGGCCGTGATGAGGCAGCACTGAACTGGGAATGATACCCGCCCGATTTGCCGTGGCCGGACTCTGTACCGCTGGAAGATTGCGCCGGAAGGGTGGATTTGGTCAAGCGCCAAGCCTGCGAAGAATCTATCAACTGAGAGTTGAGTTTAACAGGAGAGGCTCAAGGCGCGGACCGATGACGATCGCCCTACCCGGACCTTCGCCTCGAGGCTAAAAAAGGCAGCCTCCCGGAACTTTGAGGTACTTGCGACTCCGGGAAGCTGCCTTGATGTTGCTCACCATGCTCTTACTCGACTGCCGAACGCCTCCAAACGCTGGCAACGGCCTGGAGGCTTAGAAATAGAGTTTCAGAGCAAACTGCACCTGTCTTTCCGTGTTGCGCGTCTGGTTCGCTACGCCGAAGTTGGCGTCTTGCACGGTGGTATCCAGGTTGCCGCCCAAGACGGCGTGGTTGATGGCATTAAAGGCCTCCATCCGGAATTGCAGCCGGGTAGCCTCACCCAGGGGAATCGGAAAGTCCCTCATGAGGGACATATCGATATTTGACAAGCTGCCCAACCGGAAGGCATTTCGACCCGTATCGCCAAAGGTGTAGGGCGCGGGGACCACGAACGAGGAGGTGTTAATATACTTCTGCCACGTCCGGTCCGACGGGATCGCCGGGCCCACAATGTTCGCGCGCTCGTTATTGCCACCGATATTGGCAATGTCTCCGTTGACGCCGACAGTGAAAGGCTCACCCGAGCGGAGTGTGAGAATGCCGTTGAGACCCCAATGCCCAATCACGGCATCCAGGACTTTGTTTCCGCTTGCGAATTGCTTGCCGGTACCGAAAGGAAGATCGTACGTCGCGTTGGCGCTGAGCAAATGCGGAATATCGAACCCGCCGACGCTGCGATCGTCCCTCAGGTTGTAGACTTCCTGAACGTTGCAGCCTTCCGCCCCGAAGGACCCGTCGCAGCCCAGGTTAATCACCTTCGACCAGGTGTAGGAGACGATGTACGACAGGCCTTTGGTGGTGTTCCGGCGCAACTTGAACTGGAAGGCGTTGTAGCTGGCTTTCCCGATGCTCTTGTCTTCATAGGTCGGGGTGATGTAGGGGAAAGGTTGACGCGGGGCGATATCCCCAGGTCCGGGGGTCACAGCGACGTTGTTAAGTCCACAGCATTCCAACCGGCTGCTGTGCTGCCCAACGTAGTCGGCTTCCAGGACCGTGGAGGTGCCGAGCGATTGTTGAATGCCCAGGTTCCACTGCTCCGAGTAGGGGTTTTGCATCTTGGGATCCGCGAACCATTGGGTTTGGGTGAAGGGAGTGGCGGCCGGATACGGAACGGCACCGCCCGCCGCGTTGAACGGGTCAGCCCAATTGACCGTGGGCAACGCATTGGCCGACGATGGGTAGTCGAGATTTTGTCCAATCAACTGTCCAATGTCCGGCCACGTACCTTCATAGTTCTGGGAGAGCTGAGAGCTCGATTGCCAGGTGTCGAAGAATTTCCCAAACGCCGAACGGATTACGGTGTTCGGACGCAACCGGTAGGCGAGGCCCACTCTGGGACCAATGTTGTCCCAGTCATGGTCGTAGATCCTGCCGTTCGAGAAGGGGGTTACAATGACGTTAGCGGGCAGGGTGCCACCGGGAATGCAGGGAGCGCCCACAGTGGCGCTACACGCTGGCGCCATTCTGCTCAAGATGTATTGACCTTTGTCCAAGTTCAGGTCGCCCTCGTACTGGTTACCCTGACTCGGGCTGCCGTAGATTGCCATGAGCAGAACGTCGTACCGCACGCCAATGTTCACGGTTAGCTTTTCGGTGGCCTTCCAAGAGTCCTGGAAATAAAATCCGTCAATCCATCCACCGTGTGTCGTCTCATGCACGTTCCGGTAGTCCGCGTAGTCGGGAACACCCAAGAGAAACGAGGCAATGCTGGACCCGGTTACAACCCCCGTTGCGGCTTCCGGATTACCGGTCTGAGGCGTGTTGAAGTCCTCGTCAATGTATTCGATGGGGGACTGGGTGTTGTCCGTGGCGACATCCGCACCCATCTGCATGGTATGCCGGCCGTGCACCCAGGTGAAATCGACCTTCCCTTCATAAACGTCGCTCATGTGCGTGTACTGGATTTTGGCGCCAGGCCGGGTATTGAGACCGTCAATACCGACGGCCGGGTTCAGCTCTTTGCTCTGATGGAAGATATCGGCATAGGCGGGCGAGAAGCCGACCGTCTCCCAAAGGTTCTTGGGCACGCCCAGAGCGTTTCCATTGTTGGTCTGCGCGTCGTTGCGGGCAAACCCACCCGATAGCACTTTTGACCCGCCGCTGAAGGTGTGGGTGATCGACACCGCCCCATTGTAGCCGTGATCGTAAAGGTAAGACGTGCTGCCGGGCCAACTTACGGCGGACGAGTCAGGCTGAGTAAAGCCCGTGTAGCGAACCCAGGCGGTGGTGTTTTCAGTGAACTGATGGTCCAGGCGCAGCGAAGCCGTGTCCTGCCTGACGATGTTGGGCGTGTTGTCGATGGCGTTGTAGCCCGCGAACCCGGTGTTAATGGGTGTCGGCAAGTCTGGCGTGATGAAGCTCACCAGTTTGCTGTTGATCAGGCTGCTGGGTATCTTGTTGCAGGGGGTGCCGCCAGCGGCCTGGAACCATGACCCGGGCGCCGCCCCGGCCGTCACCGGCTCAGCCGCGCCGCCACTGCACAGGAAGGGCTGCCGCATATAGCTTCCCGGATTTGCCGGGTCGGGCTGAGTGCTAAAGGGATTATAGATCTGCGTGGTAGTGAGGGCGCTCAGGTCGCCTGTCAACTCCGTCGGAGTGGGGACGTTGAGCAGTGCGGAGTTGGCCTTGGTACTTCGGAAGCCCTCGTAAGCCGCAAAGAACCAGCTCTTGGGTGGGCCGCCGCGGAATTTACCGGGGATGATCGGCCCACCAATTACCCCGCCAAACTGGTTCTGCTTATAGGGAATGGTATCGGCGAAGAAATAATTACGCGCGTCTAAGTCGTTGTTGCGGATGAACTCCCAGACGTCGCCGTGGTACTGGTTGGTCCCGACCTTTGTCGCGACGTTCACGACTCCGCCTAGAACTCCGCCATATGCGGAACTGTCGTTGTGCGACTGTACCTTAAACTCCTGAAGGCCGTCGATAATGGGCGTCGTCCCGACCATGCCCATGAAAACCTGCCCGTCGTTAAATCCATCCAGAAGGAATCCGTTGGAGCGGTTGCTTTGCCCGTTCACGGACGGGAAAACGAAAGATCCGATCGTGTTGCCTCCCCAACTACTTCCGCCACCCGAATTCTGCGCCGTGCTGATGGGTGAGATACCCGGCGTCAAAGTAAGAAGTTGGGTGAAATTCCGCCCATTCAGCGGTAAGTCGTTGACTTCCCGGGTGGCAATCGCCGTTCCCAGTTCGGCCGTGGAAGACTCGATGTGCACCACCGAAGCCTCTACGGTCACTTCCTGCTTGGTGGAGCCAACGGTCAGAGCAAAATTCTGAGTAACCGTCTGGTTCACCTCGATCTTGAGCTCGGCGATCTTAGAGGTCGTGAATCCTTCGGCGGTGACTACAATGTTGTAAGACCCGGGAATCACTGCCGGAAAAACGTAAGTTCCAGTATCGTTGGCAATGTCGGATCGCTCCGCGCCATTTGCCGTATTGGTAAGCGTGACTTTCGCCTTTGGAATGACCGCGCCGCTGGCGTCAGTGATGATCCCGTTGATCGCACCGGTGCCGCCTTGGCTAAAGGCGGACGGTGAAGAAGCAACGACCATACCGAAGAGGAGTAAGGCCCAGATTTCAAGCTTGAAACGAAGTAGCGAATGTCCTAAACAGTTACTTTGCATCATTAATCTGCCCTCCCTTCTTCTGAGTGAGAGTTCCCCGCGTGGTTGTCCGTAGAGGCGTTGAGAGAGTGTCCGTGCATAGAATGCACCGGTTGACTTTAGGAAATCTGACCCACGTCGAGCAAGCTATAAGCCAAAGTTATCGTAGGTATAAGCTATTGATTCTAAAGGGAAAGCTAAAATTGGGTGTATTCAAAAAGCTATAACAATATGGGAAAATGCATAGAATCTACGAATATTTGTATTAGTACGCCCTGACCTAGATCAATCATGTGCTGCCTTTCGAGTAATTACCGGGTACAGAAACCGGTGCGTAGCGCGGACCGCCGCCTCTGCGGTCCGCGTCTCTTCTTGCTACTTCGAGACGGCGGTCAAGTATTTGGGCAGCAAGAAACTGAGACTGTCAGGGAAGAGACGAGACGCTTTCTGGGTGGGCAGCTTGCTGCCGCCCAGAGCGCGCCAGCGAGCAGTTCGTAGCGCGGACCGCCGCCTTTGCGGTCCGCGTCTTTTCTTGCTACTTCGAGACGGCGGTCAAATACTTTGGGCAGCAAGAAACTGCAACTGTCAGGGAAGAGACGAGACGCGGACCGCAAAGGCGGCGGTCCGCGCTACGGACTTCGCACGTTGAGGCTAATGGGAGGGTCGCTACCGGAGGCGGTGGGCTGAGCCGGTTTGGGTTTTGACCCCCTCACCCGTCCCGCCCCCGCTGGTGAAAGCGCGGGTGGCGGTCCACCGTCCCCCCC
>JBKQVI010000388.1:0-6171 GCA_052139985.1 Terriglobia bacterium | reverse complement strand
GCCATTCGCGCCCGATATGCAGCCAACGAAAATGGGCCTTGCCTTCGCCATCCACCACGAATACGCCGTTCAAACCGCCGCGCTCGACCAATGCCTGCCGGGGCACTACGAGCGACTTGCTCTCCCCCATTTGAAAGGCGGCGCGGCCAAACATGCCCGGCGTTAGCCCGGTTGTCTCTGGCAAGGCAATTTTGATCTGGTAACTGCGAGTGGCGGGGTCGGCGGAAGGCACCAGCCGTCTTACCGTGCCTTTCAGGGGAGCACTCAGGCCGTCGATTCTGACCTCAACCGGCTTGCCGACGGCGATGGCGGCCATCGATGCTTTATCCACATCCACGAAAGCCTCAAACAACAATCCGTGTTCGGATTCCAACGTCAGGATCGGCACGCCCGGCACCGCTAAGTCGCCGACCAGTTTGGATCGCGCCACCACCGTACCGTCCACGGGACTCTTTATCGCGGCATACTCGCGCTGAACGCAAGCCATGTCTAGTGCGGCCCGCGCTTGCTTCAGAGTTTGGTCTGCAGCCTCATCCTTAAGAACAACCTTGCGGAACTCATTGTCCGAAATGGTCCCATGCTCGAACAGTTGCTGAAAATGACCTCTGTCAACCTCCGCATCGCGGAATGCTGCTTCTGCTGCGCTCACTCCCGCCTGCGCTTGGCGGATGCTGGCTTCTACATCTGATGTATCAAGCCGCACCAGGACTTGCCCCTGCCGCACCCGGTCGCCTTCCTGAACCAGGACGGCGCGAATATAGGCGCTGAGTCTGGTGGTAACATCGATGCGCTGATCAGATACGACAGAGCCGACCGTGGTGTATTCGACCGGAGCACCAGCGGACACCTGCATAACGGGAAGGCTCCTGCTCTGCGAAGCGGTCTGTAACTGAGAGGTTCGGTTCTGGTGGCAGGCAGTCGAACATGCAGCCAATGTCAATTGCACCACAATCGCGATCAGCTCTATACGTTTCAAGAAATTGACCTCCATAATCCGATCATGTTCCGTTGCACGGCCACGTGAGATTGTTCAAGGACAACAGCGGAAATCATGGCGGGCATGATGCGCTCGTGACGAATCGGACCGATATCGCGCCGCAAAGGATCATTGGTCGTCGTCAACGCTTCATAGCCCTTGGCGCAACAGTCGGACCACATGCTTCGCCAGAACTGCAGGGTCATCATTCTGTGTTTTGTAACCCGGCAAAAAACGGCAAGTATCCATGACCTCAAAAGGATTAGGTGCAGCCTCAATAGCGGCTTTCAGAACACCTGTCACTTCCCGGAATGCATAACCCACGGCATCCACATAGAGCTGCTCTTTGTCGGAAAAGTGGTAATAGAGTGCGGCGGGCGTGAGTCCTACCGCTACTGCGACGTCTCGCATGGAAACCCCGTCATAGCCGGTCTTGGCGAAGAGAGGAGCCGACAATCTGAGAATCTCTTCGTGCATTTTCTTTTTTGGGGTGCCCTTCGCCATTGGTTTTTTTCAACAACCTAACGAACGTTCATTAAACCCGAGCAGGATGGACCTGCATTTACTCTTCCAAACGGGCTATTCGGACGTAATCATAGGGGAGTGCGGTGCTAGTTTCGGCGCAATCTGTATACATTCCACCAGGTTAGCAAGTGTAGGATCCCTGAGACTTGAACAACCGACCAGACAACTCGCGGTTCGCCTAGCGTGCTGGTGTTCGAAGACTGCTGCCCGCCGCGTGGCAGATGCCGATATAGAAGCGCCGGCAAAAGGAGCGCACCACGCCGCGTGTTGAGAGACAATTTCATCTGGAGCATGAGAATTCATTCGTGCATTTCTTTGGGTGGTTCCCTTCGGCATTGTGTTTCCCGTGCCGGCCTTGTGGAACGTGCAGAAATCGCCCTGCTTTTGTATGCTGCCACTTGTCTTCAATTGGGATGGGATTTTCGCCCGTCATCTCGCTTGCCTCAAATGAAATTGTTAGACTTCGGCCAGAATTCCTGGAGCGACCGTCTCGGGCGGCGGCAAATGAAAATGCGCTTTCCGGACTCGCCAGCGTAGGGATAAGCGAATGCCGCAACCTCCTGGACATCCTCGTATAGCGATTGATAATCCTGCTTTGACCCGCCGATGACGAGCAGCAGGGTGCCCGGTTTTTTGCCGGGGCCCCAGATCCAGTAGTTATTATGGTTACTGATGGCGTTGGGAAGACCGTACCGTTGACCGAAGAGGTCAATGGCCCCCGCTTCGCCGTAGTTGCGGGCGCCAATCACGCACTCCGCTTTTTCTTCTGCTGAGAGCCGGTTATAAATCTGCGCCACCTCCGCCGTCATTTCCGGCCAACCAAGCCTATCGGCGAGAATCTGCGTGATTCTCATATCATCATCACCTCTGTCGCTGGACCTGGGATGGATACCGATGCAGTCCTGATACTTGACCAATGTCTCCACCGGGAGCATCGGTAAAGCCAGCGGTGCCAAGAGCGCGCCCCCCAATGCCAGTGCGCCCAGATAAACGGGCTTGGCCCAACCCCAACGATGACGAGTGAGAAACGTCTCGGCCGCGACCCCGCCCGCGGGCAACAGCATGAGGAAGGCAGGAGCAAGATAGTACGGCTTCGAGTTGGTACTGATGAGAAGAATGGCCACAACTGATAAGTAGATCCAGCCCAGTGCCCGATACGTCCGTCCCTGGGAGGAAAGGAAAAAGAAAGCGAGTCCTGCCAGCCATATGGGCAGCGCTAGAGGTTGAACCATCAAGATGGATTGCAGCAGAAAGGCCCAGGGCGTGAGCGGCAGGTTTTTCTCCGCCGTCACATTTTGGATGAACTGGGCGGTCGGGAATTGATGATTCACTTGCCAAATCACGTGAGGCAGGAATAGCAAAGCTGCGAGCGCTCCACCTACCCACAGCCATTTGTCGAGAAAGTGCCGCCGGGCCGGCGTGAGCGCCAAGCCTACGATCAGACCGGCGCCGAGAAATCCCATGGAATACTTGTTCTCTAACCCCAGGCCTGCCACCAGACCAAACAACACCCATAACCAGGTATCGGCGCCTTTGAGAATTCGCACCAGAAGGTATATCGCTAACGCCCAGAACAGGTGGTCGAAGCAGTTCATCGAGTAATAGTCGTCAATGGCCAGGTAGACTCCGCCGGTCATGTAGGCCACCGCCGCCACGGACTGAGCGAATCGGCCCCCTCTCAATTGTCTTGCAACTGCCCCCACCGTAAAGGTTATTGCTCCCCCGCAGAAAGCCGGCAGAAGGCGCAACGACAACTGCGAGTAGCCCAAGAGACGGCCGATGAGTGCGAGAACGAATTCCGAAAATGGCGGTTGGTCAACATAGCCCCAGGCCAAGTGTTTGCTACAGGCAATTTGGTAGAGTTCGTCGCGAAAGTACCCATACCCATACTGATTGGTGCACAACAAGTGAATCAGTACCGTGGCCGCAGACAACATCAAGAGCACCCGCTCATCGACGCAGAGTCGGCGATGGGAATTCAAGTCAGGAACAACGGAGCTTGTGGATACGCTAAAAGTGTTACAGCCCATCGTTTGAATCCGCTTCGAACCAAATAGAATTGACAAAGCTCTGATCCGTTGCCGGGCCACGATTGACCATTGCCGTGCGACAGCGGAAAACGCAGAAGGCACGCTGTATCGCGCGTGAAGAGCAGAACCGGTGTTGGGCCCCACGGCATCCTTAGCCATTGACCTCTGCGCCTAAAAGCCCTTCGCGCAATAGCCGAACGACGTGCTTCGCCAGGACTGCAGGATCATCATTCTGTGTTTTGTAACCCGGCAAAAACCGGCAGGTATCCGTGACCTCAAATGGAAATACGACCATGCTTGCGATCGAAACCGCCAGCAGACCGGCGTTATACCGCGGCGCCAGCTTCCCAACCAGCTTGTGGATGGTCAGAAACAGCTCGTCAAACGCCGTGGTCCCGAGTTTTTGCAGGCGCTCCCGGTCGCTGTCCAGCATCACCCACTGCATCAGGCGTACTAAAGATTTGTCCTTGGCGAGCATCTTGGTGGCTACGCCAACAATCGATTCAAGCTGCGCCAAAGGATTAGGCGCAGCCTCAATAGCGGCTTTCAGAACACCTGTCTCTTCCCGGAATGCATAACCCACGGCATCCACATAGAGCTGCTCTTTGTCAGCAAAGTGGTAATAGAGTGCGGCGGGCGTGAGTCCTACCGCTACTGCGACGTCTCGCATGGAAACCCCGTCATAGCCGGTCTTGGCGAAGAGAGGAACCGATAGCTTGAGAATCTCTTCGTGGGTCTTATTTTTGGTGGGGCTTTTCGGCATCGAGTTCTCCATAAATACTAAACGAACGTTCATTAAAACATACGAGTGAGCGTTTTGCAACTGATTTTCTGGAATGCGCCTCCTCCCCGTCAGCGTGCGTCATCGCCCTTCCTAAACATCTTAACCATTGCTATCTACAGGGCAATTGCTTCTGTTAGGGCAATCCCGGCGTGCGTGAGCAGACTGTCAGTGCAGGTAAGCGTCCAGGCCACTTACGATTACGCACCAACGGTGCATGGTTAGGAAACTGCTCTCATCGTGGAACGATAAAGAAAATCGGCGAGCCGAAGAGACACGGGGAGTTGATCTGTAACCCTGAGCGACCCGCCCGGGAGGGCTGTTTGGAACCGAAAGAGAATGGCAGGCACGTAAATCAGGAGACCCGGTACGAAGCGCTGCAACAGGCTTCTGGTGTTATTGCCTCGCAGGCAGACCTGAATGGCGTGCTGGAGAACCTCGTCCGTTTTCGTCCCTCCGTGGTCAGTTTTGAGTTCCTGGGCGTGCTTCTCCACGATGCCGAACACAACGTCTTTCGCCTCTACGCTTTTGGAGGCACCCTGGCTGGCGGTGCAGAAGTTGGGACGGAAATTCTTGTGCCACTGTCCTCGGCGGCGGTCATCCTACGAGACCAGAAGGCAATTGTGATTAACGACATCGAGAAAGAGACGCGGTTTGCCGATATTGTCGAAACTGGGCGCTCCTACGAGGTTCGGTCGATGTGCCTCCTCCCTCTCACGTCTCCACGACGGCGGCTCGGCGTACTGGTCATTGGCACCACGCAGCAGAAAGATTATGACGCAGAGGATTTAACGCTCATGACAACGGTCGCAGCGCATGTTGCGGTCGCCGTGGAAAATGCGCTAAATTTCGAGGAGGCTCGCCTGAATTTTGAGGAGGCTCGTTCCTACCAGCAACTCCTGGCGCGCGAACGCGACCGCCTGCGTCTACTTCTGGACGTAAACAACAACGTCATATCTCACCTGGAACTAAGTAGTCTGTTCCAGGCCATATCTTCCGCGTTGCGGGATTGCTTTCACCACGAGTACACAGGATTATGGCTGTTTGAAGAGGGCTTGTCGCGGCTACGTTGCGTCGGGATGGATTTCCCCGGCAATCGTGGGTTCATTCCTAAAATACAATCATTGAATTTAACCCCTGCCGAGATTGAGGAAGTACGATCTCGCGCACCGCGTCTCATGAACCACCAGGAGATCGCGCAACTGTCTCCAGAGTATGCTTCGCTGGCGCTGGCGGAAAATATCCGCTCGGGGGTAGTCATTCCTCTGGTCGCTGGCTCTAAGTCGCTCGGCATCCTCACACTGGGAAGCACAAGGGAATCCGCATTCGCGCAGGACGAACTCGGCCTGCTTCTACAGGTCGGCAACCAAGTAGCTCTCGCCATGGAAAATGCGCTGGCCTTTGGGAAGGTGGCGGAGGCGCGCGACCAGCTCAACACCGAGAAGACCTATCTGGAAGATGAGATCCGGTACGACCGCAATCTCGAAGATATTGTGGGCAAGAGTCGCGCCCTGCGCGAAACCCTCAATCAGGCAGAGGTCGTCGCCGACACAGATGCCACGGTTCTGCTCATGGGTGAAACAGGAACCGGGAAGGAGCTTATCGCACGGTTGATTCACAACCGTAGTTCGCGTCGCGATCGTACGTTTGTGAAGTTGAACTGCGCGGCGGTTCCTTCCGGTCTCATGGAGAGTGAGCTTTTCGGACACGAACGGGGAGCATTTACCAGCGCGGTGGCGACCAAGCCCGGACGTTTCGAGTTGGCCAATCGTGGGAGCCTCTTTCTCGATGAGGTTGGCGACATAACGATCGACCTTCAGCCCAAGCTTCTCCGGGTCTTGCAGGAAAAGGAATTCGAA